>JAEUIL010000297.1 GCA_016794255.1 Planctomycetaceae bacterium
TCGTGTCCGCATGGACATCTAAACCGACGTAACGTAATTTGTCGTGCACTGGACCAGTCCTCGTGTGTGGCTCTGCGAAATGGGAAACCATGATCGTAACCCACGTTCTCGCGAGCGGCTGGTCCAGCCATTTTGTCTACGTTAGTTTCTTACTACCGCTATTTGCCATTCGCGGCCCGGGATCGTCGCAGGTCAAAGAGCCAGTCGGAGTCGTCGGTCGGTTTCACCCAATAGGTCATGATATCGACGTTGGCGTTGTGTTTGATTCCGGGATGGTGAACGGATACGACGACGGATGTCGATGCGGTATACCCGGACTTGGCCGGGTCCTTCGACCGGGGATACGTCGTGGTCTTGGTTTGAAACTGATACGACTGTTCGGGAGTCAACCCGACCCAATTTGGGCGACCGTGCTTGATCCATTCGCCACAGTCGACCGCGTTGGCCTTAAAGCAGACTGGCTGAATCAGTCGCGGCTGACGGTCGAGGAGTGCGCGCACAACGTACACGGCCCGTTCTTCGGCGGACACGGGCAACGGCTCGCCGGGCAGAAGCATCGCCCCGAGAAACCACCACAGCAAAAATAATCCGATTGCCGCGGGACCGGCGATCAAGGCCGAGCGCGGGATGCGGCTGAGGATGCGATCGATCCACGTCGGCGAATCGAGCGACAGGGTCACTGCCGCGGGATCGTACTCGGCTTTCTCCTCGCGCACGCCTTTGCGAGTTTCGCGGACGTCGATGTGGAACTTCTTACGACACTTCCCACAGGTGAACGACCGGTCGAGCTGACTCATGTCGACCCTGCCCGGGGCGGAACAGTGCGGGCAGGTGAGCTTGAGCAAGATATGCGTTTGTGCAGCAGTTTTGGGAGGCATCGACGCACGCCAGGGGCTGAAGGGACAAGGATCCAGGCAGGTCATCGTCTATCGTCACATAGTCTGCCCAATTCCCATCTCCCGCGGGGGTAAGAACTTCGTTCCGTTTTGGTTAGGGAAGTGTTTAGTCGGTTAAGCTCAGGCGGCTCGACATGTTTTCATCTGCCTTGGGCTCGCGACATGATCGCCTCGCACACCTATGCCTTGAAGCTGCAAGCGCGCACGATCTGTCCGCATTGTTGGCATGCATTCTCTCCGGAAGAAGTTTTATGGGTCTCGCGGCATCCCGACTTGCTGGGTGATCTGCGTCTCGGCGCCGAGCAACAGCAACGATTTCTGCCGACGCGATTCTCGATCGAAGGGGACGCGCTCGATAGCGAAGGCTTTACCTGCAACGCGATTGCATGTCCCCGGTGTCACTTGAACTTGCCGCGGGCGATGATGGAAATGACCCCGCTGTTCAGTTCGATCTTGGGAGCGCCGGGATCGGGCAAGTCGTACTTCCTCGCCGCCATGACTTGGGCCTTGCGACAGCAGTTGCCCAAGCTGTTCAAAGTGTCGCTCACGGACGTTGAGCCGACGGCGCACATCAATCTCAATGCTTATGAAGAAACGCTGTTTCTCAATGGCAAGCCCAACGACTTGGTTGCATTGCCCAAGACAGACCTGCAAGGAGATCATCTCTACGACACCGTGCAGTTCGGCGAGCAACACATGATGTTTCCGCGGCCGTTTGTCTTCGGTTTGCGGCCGCTCACGGGTCATCCCAAGGAGAAACAGGCGGACACGGTCTCGCGAGCTTTGTGTTTGTATGACAACGCCGGCGAGCACTTTCTCCCAGGCTCAGACAAAGTCGGCACGCCTGTGACCCAGCATCTGGCCATCTCGCGGTTCCTGTTCTTCTTGTTCGACCCGACGCAAGACCCCCGCTTCCGTGAGGAGATGGATGGCCGCTCGCCGGACCCGCAGATCGGCAAAGCGGCGAAGACATATCGGCAAGAAACGATCTTGTTGGAAGCAGCGGATCGAGTCCGGCGGTACGCCGGCGTGGCCCAGACCGGCAAGCATCAGAAGCCGCTGATCGTCGTGGTGACCAAGTTTGACGCGTGGTGCTCGATCTTGGGGCAAGAAACCGGGCGGCCGGTGTTGCCGCAGGCGTATGTATCCACGCCGCAGGGGACGGCGCTCGACCCGACCAAAGTCGAAGAGATGTCGCGCGCCGTGCGATTGGTGCTCAATGAGTTTGCCCGCGAGTTCGTGGCGGCGGCCGAGAGCTTTGCGGAACACGTGATTTATGTGCCGGTCAGCGCTCTGGGGAGCGCTCCCGAGTTGGACCCGGCCACGAATGCGCTGTGCATTCGCCCACGCAACATTCGCTCGCTGTGGGTCGAGATGCCGATGATCTATGCGTTGGCACGTTGGGGCAATGGCTTGGTGCCCCTGGCGGGATCGCGCACTCAGGCGCCGGCCTCACTGGCAGTTAAAGCAAGTGGCAAGACCAAGGCAAATGCGGTGGCCAGTGCGACCGCGTCGGATGTTGCTAGCTGATGATCCGCGTCGCTAATGTGCCGCGACCCAGTTCGAAGTGAACATGAGTCACGAATTTCAGTACACATCCGCTGAGCAAACGTTGCAGCCGGGGCTCAAGGGTTTCGGGCCAGTCGTCGCGTCCCGGGGCATACCGGCCACGTTGCAAGAGAAGCTCGTGGTCTTGAGTGCCTATCGCCATCTTTACGCTGGCCAAGATCCTAAGTCCAAGCTCAATCCGGTCATTCACTCGCACTTGATCATTCTCGCCAGTGGGAAAACGTATCACGTGTTGTCGCGCGTGACGGATGCGGGCTTTGACTATTCGCATCGGTCCAACAAGTTCGCTCACCATGTGGCGCTTGAAGCCGCGGAGCGTACGTCGGCAGGACCGGCGGCGGCATTGGCGGCCCCCGGCTTCATGGACACCAGCTTCTCGGGCAGTCCGCTCTGGCTCGATCAAGGTCGACGTTTGCCGCCGGGCGAGATCAAACCGGCGATCTGTCGCGCTTGGCACGCGGTGACCGGCGATGCGGGGTGGGGAGGCGTGTTGGCCGAGAGCGCGCTGCAAGACAACTCGCCCACCGTCATCGTGGTTTATCGCGCGGGGGTCAATGTATTGCCGCTGGTCGCCGAGGCGCTGGCATTGCTACCCAACGAACGTCGTTGGCAAGTGACCTTCAGCACGTTCTATCAGAAGCTGCCGCCGGGGGTTCATTGCCAATGGCGCTTCATGCCTGTCGAAGATGCAGAAACCAAGGTCGCTGTGAAAGCGCTCAACGTCCGCGTGATCGATCTGACGCGCAAGCTCGACAAGCCGATCCCTTCGCCGTGGGTCGAGGCGGCCCGAACCGGACATCGGCCCGTGACGTCGCCCAAGGGTGGCAACAAGAACGCTCCGCTGCAATTGGCGACCGACAAGACCACAGCCGCGCGGGCCACCGGCCCCGCCGCGAACTTGGGCGGATTGGAACTTGCCCCGCTAGCGAATAACGACCTGATCAATTGGGATGCGTTGCCCGTGGCCACCGCCTTGCCCGTGGCAATTCCGGAGCGAACCACGGGCCGCGGTTGGTGGATCGGAGGAATCGCTGCCGGTGTCGTGGTTCTGATCGCGGCGGCGTATGTTGCGATCCACGCGCTGCGTGAAAGTTCCGAGACGATTGTTGCCGCGCCGATACAACCGGTATCTCGGCCGGTAACGTCGGTGCCGCCTGCCACTCCTCCGCCGAACGCCGCTCCATCAAAAGCCGTTCCCGCGCCGACGACTGTCGCCAAGGTCGAATCACCCCCGCCAAAAGACAATTCACCAGCCCCGGCCGTCACCACCCCCATCGTGGTCGCGCCGCAAACACCGCCAGTCGAAAAGACGACCGAAACCAAGCCAGCGCCCGTGGGTGATAATCCTCCGTCGGCACCGATGACCGCGTCCACAACGGTCGATCCGTTCGTGCCGTTACGTCAAGTGCGGGCTCAATCGCTGGGGCTGTCGCTACCTCCCGCGCCCGTCGCTGGTGGAGTCGCCGCCCCAGGGGACTCGGCCGCTTGGACCGATCTCATCGAATTGCCCGAAGTCGACGGCGCGAAACTGGAGTTGCAACTGCATGCGCCCAGTGGTGTCAACGTGAGGTTCGGGCTTGAGGCGAGTTCCCCCGCGGCTTCCGAACGATCGTGGCTCGTGTTGCGACTGACGGGTAGTCCGGCGGGAGACGATGAGTTGGGGCGCTTGCAGCTCAAGGACAGTCGCCTTCAGTTCGCTTGGTCGCAAGTCACGTCCGGCATGCAGTCGCAGTTGCTCGGTCGTTGCTGGTTGACCATGACCTACGGCAGCCTGCGTGAGAAAGTTCGCCTGCAAGCCCCGACGCCGCTGGCCGAGCGCACGATCGCCTGGAACAGTGCCGAGTTCGATTTAGCCAAGTCGCAGCCGTGGAACGCGCAGCAGCGTTTGGTCTTGGACTTGGTTGGCCAGCGATTGCCGGGCGATGCGCCTGACGAACGCTCGATCGTGATCGGACCGGGCGAACGTCGTGCGTTAGTCGTGCGGCTCACGCCCGACGGCTCCGTGACGATCGAGGCCGCGATTCGCGCCGCGTCGCGCGCGCCGTGCGAACTCAGTATCGACTACACGCTGCTGTGTACGGTCGTCCATGGCGAGGGCGTCAAGACCGTCGAACGGCATCTGTTCAAGCCCGAGGCCTTGCGCGCGGCCGAGACACTCGCCGAACGCAGCGTGGAAGATCTCACGTCGGCTGATAGCGCGGAGTTGAATATTTGGCGGCAACGCTTGTCTCAATACGCACTGACGCGCAAATGGTTGAACTCGGCGGCCTCGGCGGACATTCAGATCCGCGGTCGTTTGTTTCGCCG
>JAEUIL010000337.1 GCA_016794255.1 Planctomycetaceae bacterium
TGGTATTCCATCCACAAGGGCCGGGTGATTCTCGAGACGTTCAACCCGCGCGAGTCGTGAGGTGCAGAACGATGGGGGAGGCAGAGTGAGACAGGATCATAATGAACAGGATCATGAAGAGCGGGATTTTTTGAGGCCTAGTCGCCTCATCCTTCTTATCATCCTGTTCCCCATGATCCTGTCTTCATGATTTTGTGCCCCTCATGATTTTGTCAGAATCGTTCCTCTGCTGATCGCGTTCTGGCTTTCGAGCAGATGCATGTGAGGCAGGGATGAGAATGACAAAATCATGGAGCACAAAATCATAAGGAGAAGGAACAGGACAGGATCATGAAGATCGGGTGTTTTCGAGGCCTTATCTTCCCTTGCTTCTCATCCTCCTTATCATCCTGCTCCCCATGATCCTGTCTTCATGACTTGGCTTTCGATGATTTTGTGATTCTCGCCCATGCCACCTGCTGGCAACGCTACCACGGCTGCACATTGCCCTTCTGCGCCAAACGCGCGCTCGCTACAATCCCGCCTCGTTTTCTGTAGCCACTTTAGCGGAGCCGGGGTTATGCGGTTGCTCGGTCGATGGATCGGCGTCACTCTTCTCGTCGGATCGGCGCTGCCGGTCTGGGCGCAAGTTCCGGCGACTCAACCCGCGCCGGCCGGTCCTGCCGCGCCGCAATATGCTCCTCAGCCGGGCGCTCCCACGCAGTATGCTCCGCCGCAAGGCGCTCCCGTTCAAGGGACCGGAGTGCCGCAGGTCGCCGCGTTGCCCGGCAACAATCTGCAACCGGGTGCCGCCGGTGGCGCGCCGCTTCCGGTTCAAGCACCTTTCTTGCTCAGCGATGTTGAACAAAAGTTTCTCGATCAGTTGCTCGTAATCTGGGAGCGGGAAAGCGACAAGATTCAACTCTTCAAGAGCGACTTCCGGCTCTATGAGTACGATGCGACCTGGAATCCAGCTGGTGTCGCGCAGCGCATCTGCATGGGTGAGGTGCGATACTCGAAACCCGACAAAGGCTTTTACGAGATCAAAGCAATTCACGCCGCGACGCCGACCACCGATCCGGCCCGACAAAACGATCCTGACATGAAGAAGCGGTTCGACTATCCGCTGTCGGAAGAGATGGGCGAGAAGTGGATCTGCGACGGCAAAGCGATCTTCGAGTTCGCGGCGACCAAGAAGCAAGTGATTGAACGTCGGTTGCCGCCCGAGCTGATGGGCAAGGCGATCTCGGATGGTCCGTTGCCCTTCGTCTTTGGCGTCGAAGCCGAGAAGCTCAAGAAGCGTTATTGGCTGCGGGTCATCACCCCGCAGGGCGAACAAGCGACCACGTGGATCGAGGCTTATCCAAAGTTCCGCGCCGATGCGTCGAACTATCAGCGGATCGAGATCATCTTGCGCAATCAAGACCTCATGCCGCAGGCCGTGCAGGTGTTCATGCCCAACAATCTGCCGGACAAGAAAGTTAGCAAGGTCTACATGTTCGAGAATCCGCAAGCCAATGGCGTGCTGGCGACGATTGGCAACTTCATGGGCATCTTCGTGAAGCCGCAGTTGCCGCTGGGTTGGCAATGGATCGTGGATGATCCCGCCGCGGGCCAAACTCCGCCGCCGCAACCGGCTCAAGCCGCGACTCCCAAGACCAATCCGTTCGGCATTCGGTCGTTCAACATCTTCGCGCCAAAGAAGTAACGCCACCATAACTGCGGCGGACCGCTGCTTTTACCGGGCTCAAGTTTCTCATACTCGGAGCCACGGCCATGAGTTCCGCTCCAACCGCGTCGCGACCCACGGTTGGCATCGTTGGCCTGGGGTTGATGGGCACGGCGATCGCCACACGGTTTCTCGAACATGGCTATCCCGTCGTGGTCTGGAATCGCTCGGCCGATAAGGCCGCGCCGCTCGTAGCGCGAGGCGCGGTGTGGAGCGACCGACCGTTTGCCATTTGCCAGCGGGTCATCATCAGTCTGTACTCCAGTGACGTCGTTGCCACGGTCATCGGGCAAATGCAGGCCGACCTGCGACCCGGCCAAACGGTCATCGACACCACCACCGGCGAACCCGAGTCGGCCGTGGCCATGAACCGGCAACTCAAGCAACAGGGCGTCGACTATCTCGACGCACCGATCTCGGGCTCAAGCGAACAAACGCGCCGCGGCGAGGCGCTCGTGATGGTCGGAGGCGAGTCGGCGGTGTTTCAAGCGTGCGCCGATCTGTGGAGTGTGTTGGGGCGTCGCGTGCTCTATGTCGGACCCTCGAGCAGTGCAGCCAAGTTGAAGCTCGTGACCAATCTCGTACTCGGCCTCAATCGCGCGGCACTCGCCGAGGGGCTCGTGTATGCCCAGTCGCTCGACATCGATCTGTCCGCGGCGCTCGAAGTACTTCGTGAGAGTGCGGCGTATTCTCGCACAATGGACGTGAAAGGGCCGAAGATGATCGCGGGCGACTTCAGTGTCCAAGCACGCTTGTCGCAGCATCTCAAGGATGTGCGTCTGATCCTGGCCAGCGCCGCCGCTGCGGGATTGTCCCTACCATTGTCGCAAACTCATCGCGAACTACTCGAACAGGCCGAAGCCGCGGGTCATGGCGAGTTGGACAATTGTGCGGTGATCAAGGCGTATGGGAGGAAGGGTGAGTAAGTGAGTAGGCGAGTAAGTGGCGCGAATTCAATTCGTGGGCGGAACTGTTTTCCCTGGTGAGACGCGGTGGGTTAGGATGCCGTGATATGTGAACGATTCCATTCACGTCTCACGACGAGTTCTCGCCATGAACACATTTCAGCTCCGCACGCACGGCTGGTTGTCGACGTGCCTGCTCATCGGTCTCGCTTGGTCGGCTCAGGTCACGGCGCAAACGCCGATCAAGACGCACACCGAAACCTTCGATCGCGATCCGAACTGGGAAGCGGTCCGCAACCGCATCGTGCCGAGCAAGCCGCTCATCGTGAAGCAGGACTTCGGCTACAGCTTGACGAACCACGCGGGGCAAGCTGTCGGTGAACTGGGCGGCACGATCCAACGTTCCACCACGCCAGCGTCCTACGCCGCATCCCTCGCACCAGCGTTGAGCTTGCGCGACAAACTCACCGCCTCGGGCAGCTTCGCGTTCACCGGTGCGTCACCGGGAGCAGGCGTGTTTTTCGGTTTCTTCAACTCGCAACAGCCCGGCGGGAGCGGACGTCCGATCGGCTCGCTCGGACTCGATTTCGATTTTGAAGCCAAAGGGGGCCGGCTCGCCGTGCGGCTCATTACCGACACGAACAAATCGTGCGGCACGTTCGTCACTCCGTACCTGCCCGGCAAGTTTCGCCCCACGCCGCTCAAGCTCGATGGCACGCGTTACCACTGGACACTTGAGTACGACCCCAGCGCCGCCGAGGGCCAAGGCCGGTTCACGTTCACCTTGCAAAGCGACGTTCATCGCACCGAGGCGTACGGCCCACTGCCCGAACCCTCGCAACGCGAAGCCGACGCCCGCTTCCCGCAGACGACGACGTTCAGCGTCGATCTCACCCCAGGGTTCCAACAAGAAGGGGCGACCTTCGATCGCTTCGGGATGCAGAACATGATGAAGGCTGGCGGCAGCGTGCAGATGTTCTGCGACGACGTTCGCTACAACGGCCAGTCGCAGGATTTCGCCACGGACCCCACTTGGCTTGGCGTCGGCAATCGCACGACATTCAGCGATCGCGAGCAAGTCGGCGCTCACGACTTCGGCTTTAGTCCCGACACGAATCATGCAGGCGACCAGCGTGGCGAACTCGGCGGGGGCCTGTGGCGCAGCGGCGATTTTGGTTACTATGCGGATACCGTCGGCCCGTTCGATTTGCAGCAACGCCTGGAAGCGCGCGGCCGAGTCAAGCTGGTGACCGCGGGCCCCGACTCGGACATGTCGTTCGGCTGGTTCCACAGCGCCGCTGGTGACAAGCAAGCGGGCGACACCGAGAGTTTTGTCGGCATCCATGTCGGCGGTCCCACGCGCGTCGGACACTATTTTATTCCTGCGTTCGCCAGCGCGACGGGCTCGATCGGCAAAGTCGAGCAAGGACCGATCCTCACGCCCGGCCGGAT
>JAEUIL010000384.1 GCA_016794255.1 Planctomycetaceae bacterium
GATCCACTGATGGAACGCATACGAGGCATCATCGGCACCGGCGAGACGCGAGTTCCGCAGAATGCTGCTCCACCGCAGGGCGAAATACGACGCATAGTCGGGCGACTCGAGCAGGCGATTCACCAGCCGCTCGCGTTTGTCGGCGCTCTTGTCGCTCAAATAAGCCCGCGTTTCGTCGACGGTCGGCAAGCGGCCGCAAACGTCGATCGTGGCGCGACGCAAGAACGTGGCGTCGTCGGCTTGTGGCGAAGGTTGAACACCGAGCTGCATCCATTTCTTGGCGACGAGTTCGTCGATGTAGTTATGACGCACGAACTGTGGCAACTCTTTCAGTGGCTCGCCATGCGGCACAATCGCGCGAAACACGGCGACACGTCCCAGGTAGCGAACCATGATCGCGGCATCGCCCGTGCCACCAGTGGTTTTGACGAGTCCTTGATGATCGGCACTGGCGACGAGATCGAGATTGCTGCCGTACTCGGCCGACCGGGTCACATCGCGCCGCGTGCCATCGCTGTACTCAGCTTGAACGCTCAGTTGTTGCGTTTGATTCACCTTCAACAATCGCGCGTCGGGCTCGACGATCAACCGCGACACGCGCGGCGCATCGGGGGACGAGGCCGGCAAGCCCTGCACGATCCAACGGCGGATGACTTCGTACGGTTCACTGCCCGGCTCGATGCGACGACCACCGCCATGCGGCACGTCACCGACCGCTTTGGTCAGCAGCAAGCTCCGCTCCGGCGCGGCCGGAAAGATGCGACGCCCCTTGGCCTTAAGCACGATCGCTTCGTAGTCGAACTCGGGGTCGAACCCGAGCAGCGAGAGCTTGAAGCCGTTTTGGCCCATTGCCTTGCCATGACAGCCGCCGGCATTGCAGCCGTAACGCGACATGAGTGGCACGACATCGTTGGCAAAGTCGACCTGTCGTGTCACGTCGAACGCCGAGACATTCACATCGACCGTCGCGCTCTGGTCACCATGCCGCACGACGACCTGGGCTCGTCCGACACTCTGGGGAATGAGATAGCCGTGCTCGGCAACCGTCACAATGTTCGGATCGCTGCTGGTGTAAGCGGCGGCGGCGGTGACGTCGCCCTGGTCGGTCGAGACGAGCAACTGTCTTCGTGCGAGTGCATCGGCCAACTCTACTTTCGCCGGCTGTACGACCAGCGGCGCAGCGACGAGCCACGTTGGCAGCCAAATCACGGCGAGACCAACGAGCGTTTGCAGAAGACGCGAGAAAATCGACCGACGAACCGCTTCGGTCATAAGGCGGGCTCACACAGAATCGGGCGGGATTGCCGAGTCGCAGGCCTGCGTGACTCGACCGATGGTAGGTCCTCTTATGTTAACGGACAGCGGCGCGTAAATCTACAGAAAATGAGGGGCGTGTAGGCACAGCGAGCATGGTCCGCCCGGCGAAAATGCGGCGTTCCGGGGTCACCATGTTCGCCCCCGCTTCCATAACGACAAAGCGTGTTGGAGACGCGGCTACTTTTGCGACTTGCGCAACTCGGTGAGCACGGCTTCGGCGGCGGTGAGTCGCTGCTTGGCCTCGGCGAGCGATTCGCGTTCTTTGGCGACGACATCGGCCGGGGCTCGGGCGACGAAACTCTCGTTCGAGAGCTTCGCCTCTTTGCCCCGGATCACGCCCGCCAAGTTGTCGATCTCTTTCTGCTTCCGCGCGATCTCGGCCCCGACGTCGATCAAACCGGCGAGGTCGACGAACAACTCGCCGCCCGTGATCGTCATGGCGGCGTTGGTCGGAGGCGGCGTGACATTCGCTCCCCAGGCGACTCCCTTGGCACCGGCCATTGACTCGAAATAGGGCGTCATCGGCGTGAGCAAATCGACCAGCGTTTGATCGCAACGTACGACGAAGTTGATCGCGGTCTTGGGCGGAATGTTCTGCCGCGAACGAATCTCCCGCAGGGCTTTGAGCACGTCTTGAAACCGGGCAAACCGCGCTTCGATCTCGGCATCGACATGACTCGCCACGCTCTCGGGCCAGGAAGCGATCATCACGCTCTCGGCACATTTGATCGGCTGCAACCCACGCTCGGGCGCAGCCGCGTTGAGCAGTTGCCAAATCTCTTCGGTGACAAACGGCATTGCCGGATGCAACAGCCGCACGAGCGTGTCGAGCGTGTGCGCCAACACGCGTTGTGCGGTCGGGCGAGTGGCCTCGTCTTGTAGACGATTCTTGACCATCTCGACGTAGAAGCTACAGAACTCGTCCCAAGCGAATTCGTACAGTGTTCGCATTGCATCGGCAAAGCGGAACTCGCCGAGGGCGGTGGTCGCTTGCTCGGTCACTGTTGCTAGGCGGCTCAGAATCCACCGGTCCTCGATGGCCAACGACGCGGCGTCGACCGGCCCGGCGGTGTAACCTTCGAGATTCATCAATGTGAACCGGGCGGCGTTCCACAACTTGTTCGAGAAGTTACGCGCGAGCTCAAAGCGTTCGCTGACCACCGCTCCGCGCGGCAACGCCACCTCGTCGGGTTTGCTCGCCCATTGGGTGCTGAACTCTTTGCCGCATTGCTTGCATAGCACCTTGGGCAGCACGCGATTCTTCTTCGTCTGTTCGATGAGCGCCCCGCAGTGCGGACATTCGAACTCGACCGGCATCCGCACGTCTTGTGTCTCGGTCGTGAGATACGCGAGGCCGAAGCGCAAAGCGTCGGCACCGAACTTGTCCATCACGTCGATCGGATCGACGCCGTTACCCTTCGACTTCGACATCGTCTCGCCGAAGCCGTCGAGAATCTTGGGATGGATGAACACATCGCGGAACGGCACCTCGCCAAGGTTGAACAGCCCGGTGAGGACCATCCGCGCGACCCAGAGGGTGATGATGTCGCGACTCGTGACCAGGGTGCTGGTCGGATAATAATACTTGAGCGCGTCGGTTTGCTCAGGCCAACCGAGAGTCGAGTGCGGCCACAGAGCGGAGGAGAACCAAGTGTCGAGGACATCGGGGTCTTGTTTGAAGTCTGTGACAACATTGTAGATTTCGACTGCTGCTTTCGTTCCCACATCAAAGCCAGGAACTTCATTCATCCCGCTCGAGATCGGTTTATTACCTTTGACTTGCTCCAACTCAAAACTGTCTAGGAATTGTCCGAGCGCTGAGAGTGCTTCGGTTGCGCGGTCACTTCCTGGACAACAGTAAAATACATGGTCACTCTCGCATTCGATCGCATATTCATTTGATTTAACATTGATCGAGTCAAAAAAAGCCGCAAACGCAGTCTTGACCAATGTTGCATTTGCTATGCGAGCGGTCGCTGACTTGTCTTGAGATGCGACCCGGTCACAGAATATTCGCCACACCGGAATCCGATGCCCCCACCACAACTGCCGACTCACCGGCCAGTCGCGTTTCTCGCCGAGCCAATCGAGATACCCACGGGCATAACGCGTCGGTTGAATTTTCACTCGGCCGTCACTCACCGCGTCCATCGCCGATTGGGCCAACTCGTCCATCTTCACGAACCACTGATCGGCCAAGTACGGCTCGATTGGCGTCTTCGAGCGGTCTGACATCGGCAACTCGATCTTGCGATCCTCGACCTCGACCACTAACTCAAGTGCTTCGAGAGCTTCGAGCACCGCCGCGCGACCCTTCGTCGACATCGGTAGGCCCGCGAACTTGCCGGCGCTCGTGTTCAGTGTGCCGTCGGGGTTCATGATGTTGATCATCGGCAACGACTGCCGCTGAGCCACTTCGTAGTCGTTCGGATCATGAGCCGGCGTGATCTTCACACAGCCGGAACCCAACTCGGGTTTGGCCCATTCGTCGGCCACGAGCGGGATCTCGCGATCGACCAACGGCAACCGCACTTTGCGCCCGGCCCGAGCCATGTCGCGCAAGGTGATCAACTGCGACAGCATCGTATCGTTGCGGGCGACAATCTCGTCGATCTTCGCCTGAATGTCGGGCCTCTCTTTGTCCGACGCCTCAGCCAATTTGGCCCGCAGTTCTTGTTCGACGGTCGACAGCGCCGCCGCCGGGTCGGGATGCACCGCGACCGCCGTATCGCCGAGCATCGTCTCGGGCCGCGTCGTGGCGATGGTCACATGGGTCGGCTCGCCCGGCTGCGGATTGATTACTGGATACTTCAGGTGCCAGAAGTGACCGTCGACCGTCTCGTTGTTCACTTCGTCATCGCTGACGGCCGTCTGCAGATACGTGTCCCAATTGACGAGCCGTTTGCCGCGATAGATTTTGCCATCTTTAAAGAGCCCAAAGAACGTTTGCCGCACGGCTCGGGCACACACGTCGTCGAGCGTGAACCGCGTGCGCCGCCAATCGCAGCTACAGCCCAAGCGTTGCAACTGGCCGAGAATGCGTTTCTCGTATTCTTGCTTCCACTGCCAAATGCGTTCGACGAGTTTCTCGCGACCCAGGTCGTGGCGACTGAGCTTCTCTTCTTGCAGCAAGCGACGTTCGACCACCGCTTGCGTGGCGATGCCCGCGTGATCGGTGCCCGGCATCCACAAGGCGTTGTAGCCCTGCATTCGCTTCCAGCGAATGAGAATATCTTGCAGCGAGTTGTTGAGCGCGTGCCCCAGATGCAACGCTCCCGTCACATTTGGCGGCGGAATGACGATCGTGAACGGCCCCTTGGGGAACTTCTCGCGTTTCGGATCGGGATCGCTATTGAAGTAGCCACGCTCGAGCCAGAACTGGTACCAGCGTTGTTCGGCTTCGGCGTGTTGATATTGCTTGGCAAGGTCCATAAGGCGGCGAGCGGTGGTTGAGAAGCGATATGAATAAGGACAAGCCGGGCGAATGCATGGTTCTGTCGACAACGGCCCGATGCGAGTTTCGCGTGATCTTGCCAAGTTCAGCGGGGGATGGGAAGGGAGGTTCGCAGTACGCGTGTGGCCGAAGTCGTCCGGTCATTTGAGGCAACCAGGGTTGCAGCGCAGAGGGGGCCGACGAGAAGTCTTCACCATC
>JAEUIL010000397.1 GCA_016794255.1 Planctomycetaceae bacterium
AGTTTGATCCAGTGGCCGAGCAACTTTGAGTTTCATCTTGGCCTGTCGACCGCGACCGGTTTGGGACCCGATTGGGTCGGGGCATTGGTCGCCGCCGAGCCCGATGCCGAGTCTGATAAACCTTCCTGGCCGATCGATTGGCTCGTCGGTGCCGAGTCGCGAGCTTTGAATACAGACTCGTCAGCGAAACTTGCACCGGTGCTGGTGCCACTCGTGCAGCAGGCTTTGCGGTTCGCCGAGACCGCCGAGTTGGCTCGCAATCCGAATAGCACCGCCCGTACCGAGACGATCGAGGCTGGCGAACGTGTGCTGCTACGACTGACCGGTATTCCCCAGACCGGGCCGCACGATGCGATCGTACTGACCGAGGCTCACGGCGTGATTTGGGCCGGTTCCGCGGTCGAGTCGTTGCAGCGAGCTGGCACCGCGCGCGATTCGAAATGGTTCGCATCCCTCAAGTCTGCTGCGCATTCCGACAAAAGCGATGTCAGCCATTTTGCTGTAATCGACTTGGCCGGGTTGCGTCGAGTGATTGAATCTTCGCCCCGCGGCGCTCAACGATTGGCCGAGGTTCGCAAGATCGATGTGGAGCAGGCGCAGCGTGATCTGAAAACGATGGCGCGGTTGCTCGATGTTGCCGATCGCGCCGTCGTTATCGGGAACGTCACGGTCGATGGCCTGCGATTTGGCGGCGAAATCACGGCCGAGAAGCCGTAACTGCTGGCAAGTTTATCGCGGCTGGTGCTACGCCCCCCCGCACCACTGTCGCCACACGTGACGCAGGGCCTGCTCCAACTCCGCAGCTAGCGCCGGACCGTTCGCGAAGTTCGACTGTTGAAACGCCGGACGCATGCGCGACCGCAACTCGGCGAGTCGATCGAGATCACCGGCCAACTCGACCGCGATGCGCACATAGTCGGCCGGCGAGGTCGCGATCGTATCGGTAATGCCGAGCGCCGAGAGGACGGCGAACGACTGCCGCGACGCGATCGTTTCGCCCGGCCAAGTAATCACGGGCACGCCCATGTAGCTGGCCAACATCGTCGTGGTGCCGCCGGTGTAGGGAAACGGATCGAGGCCAATGTCGACCGTGTTGTACCGCGCGTACATCTGCGGAAACTCGGAATGCCCCTCGAAGTCGACTCGCAACGGATCGATCCCGTACAAGGCAAACTGCCGACGAAATCGCTGAATCGTGCCGGGATCGCCCAAGCCACGAAATTTCAACAATAGTTTGGCGTTCGGCACCGCGGCCAAGACCTCGGCCCATAACCCGATCACGGCGGCGTTGAGCTTGTTGGCCTTGTTGAAGCTCGCAAAGGTGACATAGCCCCGCTCGCGCGCCGGCAACGGGCTCACTGCGGGCGGCGCGCCGGGCACTTCGTACGCCGTGGAACCAGCGGGCAAACGGATGAGTTGTGTGCGATACTTGGCCGCCAGCTCATCCGGTGCGAGCCATGCATCAACCAGGTGATAATCGATGCCCCGCACGCACGAGGGAAACGGATAACCGATCCACGAGATCTGCACCGGCGCGGGGCGCTGAGCCAAGGCGAGCAACCGATTGCCCGCGGTGTGTCCCGACAGATCGAGCACGATATCGATCGCGTCAGCCCGAATCTGCCGCGCGAGTTGATCGTCGTTCCAACTCGAGGCATCATGCCAGTGATCGACCCGCTGTTGCAGGCGGCTTTGCCAATCGTCGGCTTTGAGTCGATTGGAATACGCATACAGCACAAAGTCGCGGCGATTGATCGCCTCAAGAATCGGCGTCACGCAATAGGCCACGGCGTGATGACGCAAATCGGCGGAGACGACCGCGAGCCGCAATGGCCGATCGGGCTGGCGATCATTGGCCGGGGGTGGCATTCGGCCCGATTGGGGCTCTGCGTATCGACGGTCCCATTCGACATGCAAGCGTTCGAGACTGGCGATCGTTTGCCCGTAGCGGAACTGCTCGAGAAACAGCAGCATCTCATGCGTTTCACGCGGCTGCTGACCACGATCGAGCAACTGCCGGCAAATCTCGCTCGCCTCGTCGATCGAACCTTGCTCGCCGAGCACGTGCGCCAAATGCAGCCGCGCCCGATCGTGATCCGGCTCCAGTTCGAGTGATCGCCGATAGGACGCGATCGCCTCTTCTTGGCGACCGAGCGCGGCAAAAATGTTGCCACGATTGAAATAGGGCGAGGCGAACGTCGGACGCAAGGTAATGGCCTGCGTGTAGCACGTGATCGCTTCGTCGAACTGCGTCAGATTCTGCAGCGCCAGCCCGAGATTGTAGAGCACGTCCGGATTGCGAGGATCGGTGGCTAAGTGCCGGCGGTAGGCGTCGACCGCTTCGCGCATGCGACCTGCCGTGTGATGCTCCAGCCCAAGTGCGGCGTAGGTCGTGGCGGCGGGAGTGCTCATTGATTGGCCGACCGAAACGGTGAAGAGAACTTTCGCCAGAGGCCCCCAAACGACACAACGCCCGTTGAAGCTGCCGATTGTGGGCGCTCCAACGGGCGTTGGCAAGTCATCGTGTGCGAGCTGAGTGCCAGACTAATCCAAGAAGCCGGTCAACTCTTGAGCGCGGCTCGGTTGTTGCAGCTTACGCACTGCCTTGGCTTCGATCTGACGAATACGTTCGCGGGTCACCTTGAAAATGTGGCCCACTTCTTCGAGCGTATAGCTGTAACCATCGCCCAGCCCATAACGCAGTTTGATGATCTCGCGTTCCCGGTAGCTCAACGACTTGAGCACCTTGTGAATGCGCGACCGCAACATCTCTTGCGCGGCGCCAATCGCCGGGCTCTCGACCGTTTGATCGGGCAGCAGATCGCCAAAGTGGCTGTCTTCGCTGTTACCCACCGGACGATCGAGACTGATCGGGTAGCGGCTCATAGCCAACACGCGACGTGTCTCTTCCATCGGCGTGCCGGCAGCTTTCGAGACCTCTTCGATCGTCGGCTCACGACCGAGCTCTTGCAGCAACTTCCGCGAGACGTTGCGGACCTTCGACATCGTCTCGACCATGTGCACCGGGATGCGAATCGTGCGGCTTTGGTCGGCCACGGCACGGGTGATCGCCTGACGAATCCACCACGTGGCGTACGTACAGAACTTGAAGCCGCGGCGATACTCGAACTTGTCCACCGCCCGCATCAAACCGGCGTTGCCTTCTTGGATCAGGTCCAAGAAGCTCAACCCACGGTTGCGATACTTCTTGGCAATCGACACGACCAACCGCAGGTTGCCCTCGGACAGACCACGCTTGGCCCGTTGATATTGCGAGTAAACCACCTTGAGATACGTAACGCGATTGCGGAGACTCTTCGGGGTTTCCTGCACGCTGCACAGGATCGTACGGAGCTCGCGAACCCACGGTTGACGCTCTTCGGCCGGTAGCTTGGCAGCCTTGTGAGCCGCGATCCGGGCCTTCAAATCGTCCAAACGGCGGCTGAAATCTTCGAGCAAGCGGATGTTGGTTTCAATCCGCTGCGTGCGCAGACCGAGTTCCTCGACGAGCTTCACAGCCCGGCGGCGACGGCGACCCAGCCGCTTCCAGGCCTCGCGGCGCTCGGTCATCTTCCGCGACTCGCTGAACGCAATGCGGAAGTCACGCTCGTTGCGTTGGAAGATCGATTCCAGCGTCGCGAGATTGAACGGGAACCGGCCCAGGATTTGATCCTTTTCCAAACGATCAGTCACCGAGACTTGCACGGTGCGATCGAACGGCAGCTCGCCGCTATGAACGCGCCGCAAGACTTTGACCGCGTTCTTGATCACGAAATCGCATTCGAGAATCTTGCGGCGGAAGCGTGCCCGGGTGATCTCGATTTCTTTGGCGAGCGTGATTTCTTGCTGACGTGTGAGCAGCGGGATCTCGCCCATCTGCGTCAGATACATGCGCACGGGATCATCGGACCACGACTCGTTGTCACCCGCCGCGGCGAGCAGCTCGTCGGCCTTAAGGTCGACATCCACTTCGTCCGTATCGGCCGGCAGATCATCACCAAGATCGTCTTCTTCTTCGAGCAGCTCGTCTTTCTCGGTAAGCTCAACCGCCTCTTCGGCCGTGGGCGTGTTTTCGTCGTCTAGTTCGTCCAACAATGTGTCGTACAAGGGAGACTCTCCTACCGGTGAAACGCGGGACGATGGTCAACTAGCCGATGCGTCGTTTCGTGCTAGCTCCAACCGTCCGAGCAAGGAATGCTAATTCCGCGAGATGCTTAGTTTAAGGGAAACAGGTTGAGGGCTTCAGGGGGGCCCAAGGGGACTTGGGAAAGCGCCTCGGACCGCTCAACAGGCGATGCGACTGCTAAGGCTCAAAATTGAGACCGGCACAATTATCCAAAGGGAGCTTGCAAAAAGCCACCAAATTCTAACACCATTTTGCGACCATCCTCGCTTGCAGGGCCATTTGGCAAAAGATTCCGATCACGAAAAATATCAAGGGGTTACGTCAACACCCGGCGGGCGGCAAAGTCTCGCCAGATAGCCTGTTTTGACGTTTCAAAGAGCGTCGATTCTGATTACCGAGGTGTTTGGTTTCTATACCCCGTCCAACCGATGCATTCGCCCCTTGGAACAAGTATTTCGGTCCGACCAACCCGATGTCCGTTACGGAACCAGGTTCGACCGAGCATCCTGCTGTTGATCGGCACCAGGTCGACACCGAAGGTCAACGAGGCCACCGCTCAACTCGTCGATTAAAGAGACTCGACCCATCCTGGTTAGATTGACGGCCCTGGAAAGCGAGTTTTCGCGCCGGGAGTATCGTGGCGGTGAAACCCTCCGTGGACTGGCAACACTGAATTCTACGCAGAGAGGTCCGAAAAGTTTCCCGCGGCGGGCGAAAAAATCGCAGAATTTACGCGACGGTGTTGCTGGCACATGCGAGCATACAAGATCGTCATGCAAACCAAGCAACGGCGTTACCCACAAACCATAAGGCCGTGGCACACGACTGCTTGCCGAGCCGCGGCACTAGTAACGCTGCGAGTTCGACAACGCCGGCTGCGTGACGGTTCGCGTGCCATAGGGGGGCGCGACTTGCCCTGGCAGCATTTGCCCAGGAACCATCT
>JAEUIL010000404.1 GCA_016794255.1 Planctomycetaceae bacterium
TTTCCTCTCGCTGGTCTACGGGGGCATGTTGCTCGAGATGTCGGCGGGGATCGATATCTTTGCCGAAGCCGCGCCCGAGTGGCGCGACGCGGTGGCCGCAGCGCTCGAACGGTTCCGACGACCCGACGGCGGTTACGCGCGCACCGAAGAAGGGGCCGGCAGCAGCACGTATTACACGTTTTTGATGACGCTCTGCAATCAACTGATCGGCCGCGAGCCGCCTGGGCGCGAATCGATCATTACCTTCGTTCGCTCTCGGCAGCGTGACGACGGCGGGTTTGTCGATCTGGCCCCCATGCCCCGCAGCGGCACGAATCCGACCGCCGCTGCCGTGGGAACGCTGCGCATTTTCGATCAACTCGACGAAGCGCTCCGATCCGACGTGACCGAGTTCCTGGTCGAACGGCAGAACGACGAGGGGGGCCTGACCGCCAACACGCGAATCCCGCTCGCCGATGTGCTCAGCAGCTTCACGGGCCTGCTGACCCTGTGCGATCTGCACGGCGAACAGGAACTCGACCTGCCAGCGTTCCGGCGTTACGTCGAAAGCATGGAACAGCCCGACGGCGGGTTTCGCGGCGCATCGCTCGATCCGGCCAGCGACGTGGAGTACACGTTCTACGGTCTCGGGGCGATGGGGTTGCTGGCGGGGAGTGGACGCAGATGAACGCGGATACACGCAGATGGGATGCAGATGTCCAACGTCAGCTGTCCGACTCTCGGAAAAGAGATATCAATTAAGTTAGAACTTGGAAGGCGGTTGGCTGAAAGCGACGGTTGACTTCTCAATGATCGACGATTGCTCGAGAGTGATCTGCATCCCATCTGCGTCTATCCGCGTTCATCTGCGTCCCCTTACCTCTGCCAGTCCAGTCGACGTTACCAATTCGACTCAGCGTTGCGAAAGCGCTCGATCGACATCACATTCGGCGAAGCGTGGCGATCGAGGGCTTCTTCCCGTTCGACCATCGCGCACTCCAACCGATGATGCACCATCAGCCGGGCGATGTACGGGTCGGCCCATGGGAGCAAATCACGCGGCGGCTGACGAACGCCAAACGTTTGATCCGCGGGAACTTCAACCACCTGGCAACGAACAACACGCTTCGACATGACGACGCTCCTCGGCGATGTGGGGCTCTTAACTCAATCCTACGTGACTACTCTCGATCCGCCAGAAAATCGCTCACGATTTCTTGCACGGATGGAACTCGATCGACCGGCGGGTTACGCGTTTGGTCGATGTCAGGAGAGGAAGCAAGTCGCGCGCCAATCGTGGCGTGCGTCGCGCCGCTCAAGACACGGTTGAATCGCAAACGTCGTGGCGTCAGCGATTTAGGCTGCCGCACGATCGTTAGAGCCGGCATAATGACGCCGCTGCTAGCAGCTCAGCGCTCGGTAAGAATTGCAAACCCGTTACAAACCGACGGACGCCGGCGGACCGTGCGATCAGTCTTCCCTAAACTTGCGGGCCAACTGCCAGAGCCTTCGCGCGAGATAGTTCACCAGCCCCAGCAAGATCACCCACGCCTGCCAACCCCAGTCCCCGCCGATCCACGTGTTAAGCCACGAGTTGGAACCGGCTCCCCAGAGCCAACCGACTTGATAGAGCCACGCCAGAATCCCCAGGCCGAACAGCCCCCACAGCAGAATCGCCGTCAGCTTCATCATGTTGGCCGCGGCCCGGGTGGCGCTCGACGCCGCCGACTCGAACACCTGAGCCGTGCGCCGCACGATCGTCCCGCGATAGACCGATTCGTCGAGCAACGTCTGCTGCACGTCCATCAGCTCGCGGAAGTTCGGCTGCCGGTGCGTGGCGTCGTGCAGCAGTCGATCACGCGACCGCACGGCCCGTCGTTTGTGGTAGTCGATGATCAGATCGTGGAAATCGGCGTGGGGATCGAGTTCCTGGAGCGAGGCGTCCATCGTGGCCATCGCCCGGGTCATGCGAAAGAAACTCCACACCGGGGCGATCCGATACTGAGCCGCGATCAGCACTAGCTCATCCATCATGCGATTGAGCGTCTTGGCCTCGAACGGTAGTTGCTCGACTCGCGAACGGGTGTCCCACGCCAGCAGCCGCCGGACCATATGGGCCTTGCACTCTTCGAGATTGTGCGGCGGCAACCCATCCGAGAACAGAAAGAACAGATCGATCGCCTTCGAGTACTGTCGCGTGCCAAGCGCCTCGAGAAACATGTCGGCCTTGCGACGAAAATCGCGTTCCATCGTGCCGGCGCTGCCGAAATCGAGAAACGCGATGCGACTATCGCGGAGCAGCACGATATTGCCCGGGTGCAAGTCGCTGTGGAACAGATTGTCCTCGAACGTCTGTCGCAAAAACGAGTGCAGCAGCCGCCGAGCCACGACGCGCGGCGCGACGTTGTTCGCTTCGTGCCATTGTTCGAGCCGGGCGGGATCGGTGCGGGCAATGTTCAAATAGTCAGCCATGAGCACGCCCGTGACGAACTCCATGACCAGGATGCGGCGCGTGCTCCAGGTATCAAACACGATCGGGCAATACACGCCATGCGATTTCAGGTTGCGTTTCAACCGCCGCATATTGCTCGCTTCGTAGCGATAGTCGAGCTCTTCGCGCATCGCCTCTTCGACTTCCCAGAGCATGTGCCGCCAGCGTGCGTAAGGCCGAATGCGCAGGTATTCGATGATGCTGATGATGAAACCCACGACGCGAATGTCGCGCTGGTAGACGAGCTCCACGTCGGGTCGCTGCACCTTGACGGCGACGGACTGTTGCCCCTCTTTGAGCACCGCACGATGCACCTGTCC
>JAEUIL010000426.1 GCA_016794255.1 Planctomycetaceae bacterium
AAACGCTAGCATTCCTACAATCGATACGATGCCACCTAGAACTTCTGTCGGCCGGCGAGGGCGTCGGCCAAGATTTCTTTGTTAGCAAACTCTAGCACGCTGCCCGAGGTGATCCCCCGCGCCAGACGGGTGATCTCGACGGGAAAATCGGCCAAACGATTCGAGATGTACAGCGCCGTGCCGTCCCCTTCGAGCGTCGGATTCGTCCCCATGATGACCTCGCGGAACTCGCCGGTCCGCACGCGCTCGACGAGGGCGTCAATCGTCAGTTGGTCGGGACCCACGCCTTCGAGCGGAGCAATCCGACCAAGCAGCACGTGATACAAGCCTTTGAACGAGCCGGCCTGTTCGAGAGCCATCAGATCGCGGGGTTGTTCGACGATGCAGAGCAACCCGCGATCGCGCCGCGGATCGGAGCAGATGCTGCACAGCTCACCCTCGGCCAGATTGAAACAGACGCTGCAATGTCGCACGTTCTGTTTCACGTCGCGAATGGCATCGGCGAGCGCCAACGCTTCGTGAGAGCCGACACGAAGCACGTGATACGTCAACCGCTCAGCCGACTTCTTGCCGATGCCGGGCAGCTTGGCGAACTCTTCGATCAGTCGGGTTACCGACTCAGATAGCTGTGCCATGTCGAGGGCCGGCGAACCGCACCACCCGCTGGGTGACACGAGCGCCTAGGAGGTTCCTTCGTTGGTCAGGCGAACGGGGCGAGCTTTAAAGAGCTCGACGGCTCGCTGGACAAACGGTTCTTGAGACTTTTCGTACAGTTTTTCGAGCGACGCTCGCGGAGCGGGCCCCGTCGGGGTGACCGGCCGCGCCGCTACCGGTTCTTCCGGCAGTAACTCAAAATCTAGCTTAACCTTACGTTCGAGCACCGAGCCCAACGCCTGTTCCAATTTGGCCAGCGGCTCGGGCCGTTCGCAGTAACTCTTCGACGAAGTATACGCCTTGGGGAACTTAAGAACCAGTCGATTCGGCGCAAGAATTGCAATGGAATTGGCAGTACCGGCGTGGTCTCCGGTCAAGTCACCGGCTAGTTGCTGCAACGCCTGCCGCCAGGCGCGATCGACCTGATCCTTGACGAGTGGCGCGAGGGATTCGACTTCATCCGATTCGTGATCTGCCGCCGATTGAGTCGTAACGGGAGCAGGTGCGGGCGCAGCAGCGATGGCGGGCTTGGTGGCTGGCGCCGCGTCAACAATACGGGACGCTGCCGGAGCAACCGGGGTCACGGGTCGCTGGGGTTGCTCAATCTCGTTTTTTTTTAAGCTCGCCTGGAGTGAACCGGCGAGCGAGTCCTCGTTGCCCGACGGGGGTGACGCTACCGGGGATGGCAACGGACGTGCGGCGGGAGCTGCGAGCGCCGGCGCGTTGCCGTCGCGCAGCTGACCGATCAGCGTGCCGAGTGCTTCGAGATCTTCGAGCCGGCAGATTCGCACGAGTGCCAACTCGGCCAAGGTGCGACCATACGTGCTGACGCGCATGCGCGACAACGTTTGATCGAGAATTTGCATCGCCGCCAAGATCGTGTCGAGACCCAATTGTTGAGCCGCGTTGCGAGCCGTTCCGCGGCCCGAACTGGACACGTACAGAAACGAACTATCCGCGGCGCCAACGGCCGCGACCATGAGATCGCGAAAGTATCCCAACAGCTGATCGATGAGTTGCCCAGCATCGACCCCTTCGCGAATGGCCACGTCCAAATCGGCGATCGCGCCGGCGGCATCGTGTTGCACCAAGTGCGTCGAAAGATCCGTGAGCCGTTGTTCGCCCGCGGTACCCAGCAAGCGATGCACGTCGGCCGCGGTGATTTTCTCGCTGCAACACGACAGCAATTGTTCGAGCAGCGATTGGCTATCGCGCATCGATCCGGCAGCGCGGCGAGCGAGTAACTCGAGTGCCTCGTCTTCGACGGCGAGTCCCTCGGCCTCGGCGATTTGCCGCAGGCGCGTGATGATCGAAGTCGGTTGAATGCCCGAGAAATCGAAGCGTTGGCAACGCGAGAGGATCGTGATCGGAATCTTCTCGGCTTCGGTCGTGCAGAAAATGAACTTCACATGCTCGGGCGGCTCTTCGAGTGTCTTGAGCAAAGCGTTGAACGCTTCGCGCGTGAGCATGTGGACTTCGTCGATGATGTAAATCTTGAATCGGGCCCGGCTTGGGCGAACGTTTACCTTCTGCCGCAGTTCGCGAATCTCATCGATGCCGCGGTTGCTGGCACCGTCGATTTCAAGCACATCGACATCATCGCCCGTGCTGATGCTCTTGCAGATGTCGCATTCGTTGCACGGCGTGGCCGTGGGGCCCGTGACGCAGTTGAGACACTTGGCCAAGATGCGGGCCGACGAGGTCTTGCCCACTCCGCGAGCACCGGTAAACAGATAGGCGTGGCCCACGCGGCTGGTAGCGATCGCACCCCGGAGCGCTTCGGCAACGTGCTCTTGGCCCACGAGTTCGCCGAACGATTGTGGGCGATAACGCCGCGCGACGACGACGTACGGAGTTTGAACGGCGTCATTCGAGGCAGTAGACATCGGTCGGCATCCTCGAAGTGGATGAAGCAGTTCTGGGTGCTTAGTGCTTGGTTCTTCGTTGAGTTCGGATCGATCGATTGCTACATGTCTATAACGAAGAACCCCCACGGCCGCTGATGAGAGGCCCACCGCACAAAGAGCGGACTGCTTATGGCTGCTGGATTTCTCCCCTGACCAGGTTCACAGGACCCCATTGCGGGGACCTCTCATCGGCGGTCGTGAAGACCGTCTCGCCCACCTTTTGTACCCCGCCCCGAGAGCAAAGGGAAGGGGCCGAAGGCTGAACAGACGTTAATCGTTGGGCCCGCCAGACACGTGCCCAACAATACCACTTAGCAATATGGCTGGCTGGTCGGCTTGATGATCAGCTCGGGAATGTGGGCTCGCGGCGGCAGCGAAGCCAACATGGCAACAGCGGCCCCGACATCCTCGGGCTTCAGAATGCGCGCGCGATGCTCGGCCGAGACCGGCACCGGACGCTTCTCCAAAATCGGCGTGTCGACTTCGCCCGGGTAAACGTTCGTAATGCGAATGTTGTGCTCGGCCTCTTCGAGACCGGCCGTCATGCCGAGCGCGGTCATCGCAAACTTCGCGGCGCTGTAGCCGACGCCGCCGAGCAACGACGCCCGCTTGCCGGCAATCGACGACACATTGACGATCAAGCCGTCCTTGCGCTGGCGCATATGGGGCAAGATCGACCGCAGGCAGTAGAACGCTCCCGAGGCGTTGATCTGCATCATCATGTTCCAGTCTTCGATCGATAGCTCGGCCATCTTGCGCTTCAAGACGTTCACGCCGGCGCTGTTGACGAAGATGTCGATGTGGCCGATCTCTTTGATGCTCGTGTTGATAAGCTGGTCGACGCTCTGCGGATCGCCGACGTCGACGGCGTGATGGCCGATCGCGGGTTGACCGGTGAACGTGGCCGCAGCTTTGGCGAGCACGTCAGCCCGGCGACCACCGATGATCACGCGACAGCCTTCCTGAGCCAAAGCCACCGCGATGCCCAAGCCGATGCCGGTTCCGCCACCCACGACCAAAGCGGTCTTGCCGTCCAACTTACCCATGATGTTCGTCTCGCTTGCAGATTGAGTCACAATTCCCAGGGCGAGACACGAGCCGCGTCGCACCACACGGTCCCATTGTGCGAAATGCCCCCCGGAACACAAGCGGGGGGGCGAATTGGGGACGTCGCAACGGATGAGAATCACGCAGCCGCTAGCGTTGCCAGCGGGCCGTCTCGCGCGAAGCTGAGCAATCCGCCACTCCCGGTCAACTTGTCGGGTCGCGCGAGCCGACAATCTTCACAGATAGCGGTCTGCTGCGCCGTACCCGGTCCGACGTTCACGTCCGATCGAGTTCGCGCCTAGTCCATCAGACCGTGCCCCGAGCTTCGTCGAGGGAGGCGGAACGTGCCTCGGTTGTCGATCGTCATACCGGTCTTGGATTCAACCACTCTGTTAGAGGAGGGGTTGGTTTCCGTGCTGCAACATCGTCCCGCCGACTGTGAAGTGATTGTCGTCATCCGAGGTGACTACGACGATCCTTACAACCTGCGGGACGAAGATGTACGTTTCGTCAACGCTGGCGAGGCGAGCGATTGGCTATCGCTCGTCAATCGTGGCTTGGCCGTGGCGGCCGGCGATGTCGTGCATCTGCTGGCATGCGGTGCCGAGGTGCAGGAAGCTTGGGCCGATCGGGCACTGGCTCATTTCGAGGACGCACAAGTGGCGGCGGTTGCCCCGTTGGTGCTGACCGCCGGCGACACCGAACGCGTGCTCGCGGCAGGCGTGCAAGTCCACCGTAGTGGCGCGGGTAGCGCCCGGCACATGGGCCAGCGACTCGCTGCGGTTCCGCAAACATCGCAACCCACGCTCGGCCCGAGTGCCAGCGCGGCGTTTTATCGCACCGAAGCGTTGTCGGCCGTGGGTGATCAGCTGGACGCGTTCGTCGGGCCCGCACTCGCCGATGTCGACTTGGCTTTGCGTTTGCAAACCGAAGGTTATCACGCCGTGTTCGAGCCGACGTCGCAGATCGTGCTGCCGAAAGAGACGTTGCCCACCGAACCGGCGGGGCGGGAACGAGCCTGTCATCAAGAACGGCTGTTCTGGCGGCATCTGTCGAGCAATGGCCGCGCTGCCCAGTTGGCCATGCATTTTCTGGCGGTGCTCGGCGAGTCGTTGTGGGGCATTGCCACGCTGAGAGTGCATCAAACCCTGGCCGGTCGTTGCCAAGGGCTTTGTGACGCATTGCTCGGCCGAGTTCGCTACGCCAAACGAGTCGCCACCTCCATCGAATCGGCCCGATCACTGCGGTTGGAAGCTGCTCAGCGTTCAAAGGGCAAGCGGCTGGTCGAAACACAACGACCGCTCCGTCGCAGTGCTTAACCGCCACCCATTCCTCAGGGTGGTGAGTTTGGCAAATTTGCCCTTTGTTGCCACGGCATCGAATACATGCCGCTTGACGGTCCCGCGATCGACCGATAGTTTAGAGCGTTTCCACCGCAGGACTCCCTGGACTCTAAGGGACCGCGGCCGCTCCAGGGTGTGGCTTTGTAAATGCCACCGGCGGTCGTAAGGTGTTTTCTGGCGGTGCCTTGCACGATCGAGAAGAGCCATGGCAGTTCCCAAGCGTAAACAGTCCAATTCCCGCACCGGCATGCGTCGCGCCCACGACTTCAAAGTCGCCAAGCAACTGCATTCTTGCCCGAAGTGCAGTACGATGATCCCGTCGCACGTGGTTTGCCCGAATTGCGGCGACTACATGGGCCGCAACATCGTCGAGCACGAGACGGCCGAGAAAGAGTAGTTTTTTGAACGAAACTGCGGCCGAGCATCCCGGTTTAACGGAGATCTGGCCTATAGGCAGTGCGCTTCCACGTCGAGCAACGCGTCTCTATCGCTTGCCGCATCTTGCCCCGCGGTGGAATGCGAATCTCCGGTGTGCAACGCAGATGAGGTACGCCACGTGACGAAGATCGCGTTTCTTTTCCCGGGCCAAGGTGCCCAGACCGTTGGCATGGGGGCAGAACTTGCTGCCCGACTCCCCGCGGTGCGGCAGCTATATGATCGCGCCAATGCCGTGGTCGGCTACGATCTGGCGAAGCTCTGTTTTGAAGGGCCGGCCGAGGAACTCGATTCAACCGTGCGCAGTCAGCCGGCGTTGTTTGTTACCAGCCTGGCTGCACTCGAAGCGTTGCGGCACGACCAGCCCGACGTCCCCCTGTCGTGCGAAATGGCTGCCGGTCTGAGCTTGGGTGAGTACACGGCACTGGTGTTTGCCGGGGGCATGAACTTTGAAGATGGCCTGCGATTAGTACAAATTCGCGGCGAAGCGATGCAGGCTGCTTCGGACGCCACGCCGAGCGGCATGGTCAGCGTGCTCGGCCTGGAACGAAGCCAGGTGCAGCAGCTTTGCGATCAAGCCCGGGGTGGCGACGTACTGGAAATCGCCAATCTTCTCTGCCCCGGCAATATCGCCGTCTCGGGCAGTAACGCCGCTTGCGAACGCGTGGCCGAGATGGCACCCGCCGCGGGGGCCATGAAAGCCGTGCCACTGGCCGTGGCCGGTGCATTTCATACCTCGATCATGGGCCCGGCGGTCGAACGTCTGCGGGCAGCTTTGGCCGACGTGCCGATGCAAAAGCCGCGGCTGCCGGTTGTGTCGAACGTCGATGCTCAACCGCACGACGACCCCGGCGAAATTCGCGGATTGTTGGTGAAACAGGTCGTTTCGCAGGTCCGTTGGGAAGATTCAATGCGCTATCTGCTCGCGCAAGGTTGCGATCAGTTTTACGAAGTTGGCCCGGGCCGCGTGTTACGAGGCTTGATGAAGCGGATCGAGCGTCGGGCCGAATGCTTGGGCGTCATGGGCTAGACGTGGGTTGCTGGAACGGCCCCCCGATAAAATCCCTAGTAATTCCGGACATAAAAGGCTAACTTTGGGGCTTCTTGAGTCAGCAGGCTCTCGCGGCTGAGCGGGATATACCGCTCGAGTGTTGTTCGAAGGAAATGATTCATGAGTCAAGCTACGACAAGCGGTTTCACCGTCGATCTGTCCGGTCAAGTCGCATTGGTCACCGGAGCATCACGCGGCATTGGTCGCTCGATTGCCCTGGCCCTGGGTCAAAGCGGCGCGAAGGTCGCCTGTGTGGCCCGCAATCGTGACAAGCTCGCCGAGACCGTCGCCGCCATCACCGCAGCAGGTGGCACGGCCGAGGCCTTCGAATGCGACGTTACCAGCTCGGACAGCGTGACCAAAGTCGTCGAGAGCGTCGTCGAGAAGTGGGGCCAACTCGATATCCTGGTCAACAACGCCGGTATCACGCGCGATACGCTTATTCCGCGCATGACCGACGAGCAATGGGACGAAGTTCTCAACACGAACCTGCGCGGCTCGTTCTTGTTCACCCGTGCTGCCACCGGGCCGATGCTGCAAAAGCGTTACGGGCGGATCATCAACATCGCCAGTGTCTCGGGTGCGAACATGGGCAACCCGGGCCAAGCCAACTACTCGGCCTCAAAAGCGGGCCTGATCGGCATGACCCGCACCGTGGCCCGTGAGTTGGCCAAACGCAAGATCACCGTGAACGCCGTGGCTCCGGGATTCATCGAGACCGAAATGACCGGTGCGATGGGTGATAGCATCCTCGGCGAGATCAAATCGAAGATCCCGGCCAACCGCCTGGGCACGGCCGACGAGGTCGCGGGTGCCGTGCTGTTCTTGGCGAGCAAGGCTGCCGGATATATCACCGGCGACTGTATTACGGTCGATGGCGGCATGACGGCATGATTTTCTGCCGTTGACCTGCTTGCCCCATATTTACAGCCTTTCCAAAAGCCGTTATACCTTCTGCTGTCAGTAACTTACGTCGCGAGTTTTTCAGCGCCGCCAACACGACTGAGGCGCTTCGCAATACAATACCGTATCAGTGAACATTGGGCTCTAGGAGGATTTGCAAGGTGGCCTCAATCAAGGAACGTGTGGTCGATATCGTGGCTGAGCAACTTGGTGTCAGCAAGGATCAGATCAACGAGTCGACCTCGTTTGTGAACGATCTCGGTGCCGACTCGCTCGACACGGTCGAGTTGGTGATGGAACTCGAAGAAGAGTTCGACATCAACATCCCGGACGACGCGGCAGAGAAGATTCAGACCGTTGGTCAGGCAATTAAGTACATCGAGGAAGCCCAGAGCACAAAATGACCCGGCGCGTTGTCGTAACCGGTCTGGGTTTGGCCACCTCGCTCGGGTGCCAAGTTGCCGAGTTCTGGTCGCGTATCTGTAAGTCTGAGAGTGGCATCGGACCGATCACATTGTTTGATACGGCCGGTTTTCGCGTGCGCTTTGGTGGCGAAGTCCGCAACTTTACCACCGAGCATCACTTGCCGCCCAAAGAGGCGAAGCGGCTCGATCGCTTTACGCAGTTGGCCATCGTCTCAGCGATCGATGCGGTCAAAGACTCAGGCCTCGATTTCGCGCGCGAAGACGCTTTTCGCTGCGGCGTGATCATCGGCTCGGGCGTCGGCGGTTTGGCCGAGTTCGAAGCCCAGCACACGCGGCTTATTGAGAAAGGCCCCGACAAGGTCTCGGCCTTCACGATTCCCAAAATGATCGTCAACGCGGCCAGTGGCCATGTCTCGATCCAATGGGGTCTGCGCGGTCCATGTACTGCCGTGGCTACCGCCTGTGCCAGCGCCACCAACGCCATGGGCGATGCGTTTCGTGCCATTCAATACGACGACGCCGACGTGATGATTACCGGCGGTACCGAGGCGGGTATGACGCCGATGGGTCTCGCCGGGTTCGGGTCCATGCGGGCTCTCAGCGAACGGAACGACG
>JAEUIL010000057.1 GCA_016794255.1 Planctomycetaceae bacterium
GCGCCGCACTTGCTCGGCCAACTCGTTGTCATCGATCGCCTGCACGTCGCGCCACTCGGTCACTTTCCGCTGTAAACGATACGTCAGCTCATCCTTGCGGGCTCGATGCGAGTAGCAATAGGCCGGGTACTGCTGGAGATCGAGCGAGTCGAAGATACGCGTCAGCAGATAACCCACCGGGTGATGGCCGAGGTCGGACGATACAAACCCCAGCCGGATCGGCCGCTCGGGATCACGCGTGTTCGGCCACGGCTTCCAATTCGCCTTCAGGGCCGTGCCGTGCCGTTGATCCCAGACATCGTGAGCATCGCGGAGCTTTTCGAGTGTGACTCCCGGACGATACTGTTCGCAGAAGCACCAGTTGCTCGTGCCGGCGACAAACTGCGGCGCGAGTTTCATCGCTTCGTCGTAACTCTTGATCGCTTCTTCGAGCCGGCCCGAGTCTTTGTAGACGTTGCCGATGTTGCTCCAGGCTTCGACAAACTTCGGCTTGAGAGCGATGGCTCGGCGGTAGGCCTCGATCGCTTCGGTCATCTTGCCCAACTCGGCGAGCGCGGCGCCGAGGTTGTTCTCGGCCTCGGCGCTGCTCGGATTCTTGCGCAGTGCTTGCTGATAGAAGTCGACTGCCTGATCCGAGCGACCGTTGGCGTGCAACGCCGCGCCGAGATTGCGCAGAGCTTCTTGAAACTCGGGCTCGTAACCCAACGCCCGTCGGTAAGCCGAGACGGCCTCGTCGAGCTTCCCCTGAGCCTGATACACCGTGCCGAGATTGCATTCGGCATTGGCGTACTTCGGTTGCAGTTTGATCGCGCGGTGATAGGCCGCGACGGCCTCGTCGAGCCGGCCGAGGGCTTTGAGCACGTTGCCGAGATTGTTCTCGGCTTTGGGGTAGTTCGGCTTGATGGCAATCGCGCGGCGAAACGCGGCTTCGGCGTCGGCCAGTTTGCCGGTCGATTGCAGCGTATTGCCAAGATTGAACTCGGCCGGGGCAAAGGTCGGATTCAACGCGATGGCATTGCGGTAGGACTCGATCGCCGCGTCGTTTTGACCCAGCGCTTTGAGCGCATTGCCGAGGTTATTGTGAGCCTCGGCGAAGTCGGGCTTGAGCATGATCGCTTGAGCGAACGCGTCCCGCGCTTCTTCCTGACGTTTCACGGTTTGAAACGCAGCCCCCAGGTTGTTGTGCACCTCGGGCAAGTTCGGCTCGATGGCCAAGGCACGGCGATACAAATCGATCGCTTCGGCGATGCGTCCTTGGTTCTGCCGCTGACTGGCTTCGACCGCAAAGGACACGGCTTGCGGATGGGCGTTGGCCAAACTCATATCATCCGTTCCCCGGCAACGGTAATCAATCGTTGAATGTCATCGGTCTTGAAGCCGAGCGCCATCGGGCGTTGCACCCCGCCGAGAACCGCGACGTCGTACAGCTCGGTGACGACGCCGTTGATGCGCAGCCAGTAGGGGACCTCGCCCGTGACGAGATCGACGACCTGGATGCCGCACCGGGCCTCGGTTTGTTTTTCGCGCAGCCGATCGTCGATCGCCAGACCGTTGAACGTCGCTTCCCGACGCGACTTCGATAGGGTCATGATCGCCCACCGATCGACAAACGCCAGGCCGCGTAGATAACCCGGTGCGAAGCATACCGGCTGGAACGCGCCGCGGTCCAGATCGACCCAGCCGAACTCGCCTGTGCCCGAGTTGTGGACCCACAAGCGATCGCGATACCAACGGGGCGAATGGGGCATCGACAGACCCGCACACACCACGCGACCGCTGGGCAGTTCGAGCACGCAACCGCCGGTTTGACGGTGATCGCGCCAGCCATCGACGACATCCGCCGGGCCCACGATCGTCATGTAACGTGGCACTCCGTCGACTAGCGCCAGGCCGTTGAGATGGCAGCGGTCCTCGGCCGTCAAGCGCGAGATGAACGGTGGTCGCCACAGTGGCGCGAAGCTTTGCCGTTCGTCGAGCGTGGCCAGACAGTTGAACTTCGTATTGGCAAAGATCACCCGACCTTGGGCGTCGATGGCCAAGTCATGCACGTCAATGTCGCCGGTCGTATGCGCCACGCGTGGCACGTACAGAGCGTCGTGCCCGTTGTGTTCGTCGCCCGGCCCCAGCACATTCTCCAACCGCCACAGTTGGAACAAGGTGCTCATCCACAGCGACGATCCGGTCGACCAGAGACCCATGCAGCGCTGAAAATTGCGCTCGAAGACGGCGAGTCGGTCGTCGCCTTTGACCCCCACCATGAACAGCTTGCCGGTCTCGTAAGTCGAAAACGCGAGGCTGACCTTTTGCGCACGCAGCCACGCCGGGAAGTCTCGCGAGCCGAGCACTTCCAACCAAGGTTCATCGCCAGCGGAGGGTGATTGCGGTGGGTTCATTACGACAATCTACGTCCTAACCCTTCGGGGGGCAAAGTGTCGGCATAATCGGCAGCTTCGGTGGCGATGTTTTCGCGCGTTGGAGGAGCGAATCGGCGGCAGATTAGGCAGAAGCGTTAAAATCCGCTGGCAATCGGCTTTGGCGAGTCAGTTATACTGAAAACTTGTCCGCCAACGTGCTGATCGTGCCGACCCCGCCTCTGCCTCGCCTGCCATGACTCGTCTGCTCTTAAGTATCGTGCTGCTCGGGTGGTCAACTGGAGTGGCAACCGCGGCCGAGTTGCCCCCGCCGGTTCGCAAATTCATCGACACCCACTGTGTCGCCTGCCACGACAACAGCACGAAGCAAGGTGGCCTTGATCTCACGACGCTCGCCAGTGACTTTACCGACGCGGCGACTTTCGAGCGCTGGGTGCTGATCCACGACCGAGTGCAGCGGGGCGAGATGCCGCCGCCGGTCAAGGATGCCACCCCGCTGCCGAGTAAAGATCGTGACACGATCGTCAAGACGCTCGGCGATTTGCTCCGCGCGGCCGACGGCAATCGCCAACGGACCGCGGGGCGTGTGCCGATCCGGCGTTTGAATCGGACCGAGTACGAGAACACGATGCGCGATCTGTTCTCGCTGCCCGGCTTGCAGGTGAAAGAGTTGCTGCCCGAGGATGGTCGAGCCGACGGTTCGGACAAAGCGAGCGAGGCGCTCGAGATCTCGCCGGTGCAGTTGCGTAAGTACCTGGAAGCGGCCGACTACATACTCGACGAAGCGATTGCTCACGAAGCTCAACCGTTGGTCTTCCGCGAGCGCTTTCGGCGGATCGGCGGTCTGGCTCAGTTCGGCGAGTGTACGTTTCCCATCAGTCACGGTCGCGTTGAGATGAACGTGGTCGAGAAACTGCGACCCCGCGATGGCAGCCGCGGCCTGCATCTGAACGACTTTGCGCCGTTCCTCAAATCGATGGATTCGCTGGGCATTATCACGCACGCTCGCCCCTCGTGGGATGCGGTGGTCGAGAACTTCTCGCCGTTCCACGCCGGCTATTATCGGCTCAAGACATCGGTCTGGAGCTTCCATTACAACAAAGGCGAACTCGGCGCGACCGATCGTATGCAGTCGATCGCGTTGACCGCCAACGGTCGCGTGCTGGCGTATCTCGACGCGCCGTCGCAAACACCGCGCGAACATGAACTCGTCGTGTGGTTGAACGAAGCCGAGACGCTCGAGTTGAATCCCGCCAGCTTATGGGCCAATTTCAACTCGGCGTATAATCACGAAGGACCGGGCGTCGCGGTCGATTATTTCGACGTCGAGGGTCCGCTGAACGACACGTGGCCGCCGGCCAGTCATCGTCGGCTGTTCGGCAATCTGCCGCTGGCTGAGTTGACGTATGAAAAGG
>JAEUIL010000477.1 GCA_016794255.1 Planctomycetaceae bacterium
CGGCCGTTGTTGTAATCCCAGGAGCGTCGTTCGCCGCTGAAACATTTAACGTCCGGCTGGTCACATTGCTCGCCAAACCATGGTCGTCGATTTGGAACGAGACCACGCGCGAGCCAATCGCAGGCGTGTTGCTCGAGTTGAAGTAAGTCACTGACTGCAGCGTGGTCAAGTAATCGGCCGCAGTCGCCGAGCCGGTCAGTGTCAAAACTCCCGTGGCTGGATTAAACACGCCAGAAATCCCGGCCTGCGGCGTGAAGCCCAGGAAGTCCTGCCCCGCCACATACCCAGTCGTGATCGAGATGGTCGCACCCGTGAACGTGCCGTTACCAGGGAAAACATTCGCCTCGACGTCGAACAACGCCAAGCCCGAATCCACGGCGGTCGCGGGACTATCTTCAACGTAGTTGAGCACGCTGGCCGAGGCCGTGATGATCGGCGCGTCGTTGATCCCATTGACCGTAATGGCAAGGGTGTCGGTGTCGATTAACGCGCCGCCGGAGCCTGTGTTACCCAGGTCGTTGACCGATATCGTTACCGCGTCCGATCCGAAGTAATTGGCATCGGTCGAATAGAGCAACCCCGTCGCGTCGGCCAGGGTGGCATTAATCGCCGCGAGGGGAGCCGTAATCGTGAGCGACGTGGAACCGTTGCCGGACAACTGACCGACATTGATTCCATTGATGACGCTGGTGTTTAGCAACAGGACACCATGTTGCACGCTGAACGTGACGGTGACGTTGTTACTCGCATTGGCCGGATTGCCGAGCAAATCTAGATCGCTAAGCGAAATTCCCGTAACGGCCAATGAACTATCTTCGCTCAGCGTTCTTGTTCCGGGCAGGTTGAGCACCGGTCCATCGTTGGTGGCCGCAACGGAAATGACCTTCGTGCCAATGCTGGCGGTCGTGGTGTTATCAAAGAGCGAGAAGGTCACCGTGCGGTCGAGCTGACTGGGATTGTCGCTAAGGTTGTGATAGGTCACCCAGCGTAGCGCCTGTTGATAGTTGGCGAGCGTCGTTACACCACTGAGATTCAGCGTGCCGGTTACACTATTAAATGCGACCGAGATACCAAAAGCGCCGTTGTAGTCGAGTATATCTTCGCCGGCTGCGTAGTTGCCGGTGAACTGCACCGTAGCGCCCGTTAATTGGGCAACGTACGACATCGTGCCGGCGTTCCATTGGACCGTGTCATCGCTGACTGTGACGGCCGGATCGATGAACACGGGCGATTGATTTTCGGTATACGACGTTGCGCCGGGCGAGGTCGAACCGGTCGGTGCGTCGTCCACGGCAGAAACGGCGATCTGGATTGTCGCCGAATCGGTCAACGGGCCAGGCGTACCCGTGTTACCGAGATCGTTCGTAACCATCGAGAGCGCGTCGCATCCCCAGAAGTCGAGTGATCCCTGATAGACGAGGCCCGAGACATCGGCAAAGGTGGCATTGATAGCGCCGAGCGACGCGTTGATCGTGACTGCGCCTGAGCCGTTGGCGGAAATCTCACCCAAGGTAACGCCACCGGCAACATTCGTGGCGACGTGGATCGTACCATGCGCCGCATTCAAAGTGACGCGGATCGCATTGAAGCCGGCGTCGGCATCCACGATCGACACACCCATGATCGCCAGCGGCGTGTCTTCGTCGGCGTATTGGATTCCCGCGGGAACTAGGTTTACCGGCGCGGTATTGGGGACCGTCCCCGATCCGTTGAGTACTACGGTGTCGATATCGATCAACGCGCCCGGCGAGCCTGTATTGCCGAGATCATTGGTGACGATCGTGATTAGATCCGTACCTGCGAACGTACCGCCGCTCAGATATCGCAGGCCGCTGGCATTGGCCAACGTGGCGTTGATCCGTGCAAGCGGGGCGGTAATCGTGACTGTCGCACTGCCGCTGCCGGTGATTTCGCCACTGGTCACGCCGCCGCCGACACTACTATTCGCCACAAGCGTGCCGAAGCCCACACTCAGCGTGACCGATACGTTTGCCGAGTCGGCGTCAATGTCCGTGATAGACAGGCCGGTAACTGCGGAAGGAACCGCTTCTACGATCACTTGCGGGCTAGTAACGTGGTTCACCGGAGCGTCGTTGATCTCATGCACCGTAATGGCCACACAATCGACATCGGTCAAGGCGCCGGTGCCGGTGTAGCCCAGATCGTTCGCCGTGATCGTGAGCACCTCGCCGCCATTGAAATTCGGCTGCCCGCGATAAACCAATCCCGCCGCAGCCGACATCGTGGCGTTGATCTTCGCCAGCGGCGCGTTCAAGGTAACCGTACTTGAACCGTTGCCCGTGATCTGGCCGGCCGTCACACCGCCCACCGCGCTGGCGCTGATCGTGAGTGAACCGCTGGCGACGGTCAACGTGACCAACACGGCATTGGTGCCGGCGTCCACGTCGCTGATCGAAATGCCGGTGACCGTGAGGTTGGTGTCCTCATCGACCGAGTGAGCCGTTGGAACACTCACAATCGGACCATCGTTCACGGGAGTGACGGCGATGGCAATGGTATCGACATCGGTCAACGGTCCGCCCGTGCCCGAGTTGCCGAGATCGTTGGTGAGCACCGTGAGGAAATCGCTGCCGCTAAAGTTGAGTGTGCCGCGATAGACCACTGCCGCCGCACTTGAGAGCGTGTTATTGATTGCGGTTTGACTTCCGGTAAGCGTTACCACCGCGGAACCATTGCCGCTGATTTGTCCGTCAGTTACACCGTTGACGGCCGAGCTGTTGATGGTAATCGTACCGCTACCGACGCTGAGCGTAACGGACACCACCGCTGACGCAGCGTCGATGTCGACAATCGAGATACCGCTGACCGTCAACGCCTGATCTTCGTCCACGATTTGCAACCCGGGCACGCTGTTCACAGGTGCGTCGTCTGTCGGAACCAGCGACAACGCCACCGTATCGGTATCGATCTTCGCGCCGCCTGCGCCGCTAGCGCCTAGATCGTTCGACAAGATCGTGAGCGTCGTGCCAGCCGTGGCATTGAGACTCGTGGTAAAGAACAGACCGCTGGCGTCGGCCAAAGTCGTATTGATCTGGCTCAACGGAGCGATGATCGACACAGTGCCCGTGCCGTTGCCCGTGAGGTTGCCCTGCGTTAAGCCACTGGCGACATTCGTGGCCAACGACAGGCTGCCGCTGCCCACGCTTAACGTGACTTGCACAACTTGACTGGATGCGTCGGTATCGCTGATCGAAATGCCGCTGATGGCCGTGGGGACATCTTCGAACACTGCGACCGACAACGGGACCGTATTCACCGGGGCATCATTGAATGCACTGACGTTGATCGTAATCGTGTCGGTGTCCGTCAGCGGTCCGCCAGAACCGGAATTTCCGAGATCATTCGTGACCATCGTGATGGTCGTCGCCGCAGTGGAATTCGGGACGGTCGTGAGACGCAAGCCGGCGGTACCTGAAAGGAGCGTGGCATTGATGTTCGCCAGCGGCGCTATGACGGTGATGGTTCCTGTGCCATTGCCCGTAACTTGTCCGGAAGTGACCCCGCCAGCGACGGTACCGGCGAGATTCAACGTACCGCTCGCAGCCGTGAAGGTGACGCTGATATTGCTTGAGCCGGCATCGACATCGCTGATCGAGAGGCCTGAAATTCGCGTGCCAATATCTTCCAGAACCGTTGCGGTCGTGGGATGGGAGTTAACGGGAGCGTCGTTCAACGGCGTCAAATTGATCGCGATCGTGTCGGTGTCAAACAGCCAGCCTCCCAGTCCCGTAAAGCCGCCGTCGTTTGTGGCGACCGTCAACGTTGTCCCGGTTGTCGCGTTCAGAACGGGTGTGTAGATCAAGCCACTGATATCGCCCAGGGTCGCATTCACCTCGGACAAGCTTCCGATGATCGTCACCGATCCCGTGCCGTTGTTGTGAATGTTTGCCGGAAAGACACCGCCGGCGACGTCGGTACGCACGTTTAACACGCCACTGCCCACGGAGAGCACGACCTCGACAGCGGGAGCGTCAATGTCGCTCACCGAAATGCCGGTGATGGCCGTGGGGACATCTTCCAGAACGGTGATAGAACTTGGCACCGTGTTTACCGGTACGTCGTTCATGGCCAACACATTGACGGTAATCGTGTCGGTATCGGTCAACGGTCCACCGTTACCCGACTTGCCGAGATCATCGGTCGAAATCGTAATCGTCGTTGCCGCAGTGGCGTTCGGAGCGGGGGTGAAACGCAATCCGCTGGCATTGGCCAGCGTGGCATTGATCGAGGCGAGCGGAGCCGTGATCGTGATCGTCCCGGTGCCGTTGCCGCTGATATCGTCCAGGGTTACACCGCCGCCGACACTCGGCAACAAACTCAGCGTACCGGCACCGGCCGCGAGCAGCACTTGAACGGCCTGCGTGCCCGCATCGACATCCGTGATTGATAATCCGGTGATCGCCACGGTGAAGTCTTCATTGACCGTCACCGAGGTCGGACGGGTATT
>JAEUIL010000483.1 GCA_016794255.1 Planctomycetaceae bacterium
ATCGCCGAAGTGTTGGTTGATCTTCTCGATGGCTTCGCCGGGATTGCCTTGCGGATCGATGCGTTTGCTGGGACCGTCGACCTTGCCTTGCTCGGTTTGCTGGCCCGGCTTGTTGCCCCCTTGTTGTTGATTGCCGTCGCCCGACTGCGGTTTGTCGCCGGCCTTGGCGTTCTCGCCGGGCTTGCTGTTGCCGGGTTGTTCGTTGCCAAGATTGCCCTGCGGGTTCGGCTGTTGACCTTGGCCTTGGTCTCCCTGTTTCTGGCCGGGCTGTTGATTCTCGCCGGGCTTGGACATCTCGCCCGGTTGGTTCTTTTCGCCGGGCTTCGATTGACCCGAGTTGCCGGGTTGCTGCTGTTGTTGTTGCCCACCACCGTCGTTCTTTTGCGGTTCGTTTTGTCCCGGCTGCTTGTTGTCGCCGTTTTGTTTGTTCTCGCCACCTTGCTTGTTCTCGCCCGGTTGCTTGTCACCGGCCGGTTGGTTGCCGTCGTTCTTGTTCCCCTGCGGATCGTTGCCACCCTTGTTGTTCGGCGCTTGATCGCCGTTCTTCGACGGGTTGCCCGGTTGCTGATCGCCGTTGGGCTGCGAGTTCTTCGGATCGCCGTTCTTACTCGGGTCATTCTTACTGGGATCATTCTTGCCGGGTTCATTTTTCCCGGCGGGATCTTGCTGGCCGTTCTGCGGCTGGGGGCCCATGTCACGCTGGCCAGGATTTTGCTGCCGCGGCTCGTTCTTCGCCAGTTGATCGGGCTCTTTCGCTGGGTCGGCGCTCGACGGCGCGACGATCCGCACCAGCAGTCGTTCGGTCTGACGCACGTTCGGATTGGGCTGTTTGTTGTCGGTCGCCTCGGCGATCACGCCTAACACGTCGCCCGGCTTAAGCTCGTCGCTCGCACGCAACGGCCGATACTTGGCCGTGTCGAAAATCCACGTCCCCTCGAACCGCGTGGGTCGTTTCTCCTCGGACGCTTTGGCATCGTAGGCGAGCAGCGTGTGCGTGAAGAGCGGCTTGCCGTTCTTGTCGAACTTGAGCGTCACGCTACCCAAGCGGAAGTCGGTGTCGTGGGCCGACGCACTCACGGGCAATGCACGACCCAGCGGCAGCTCGAGCGGCTCGCTCTCATTCGGCTTCGGCTCGAGGATCGACACCACGGGCGGCGTGTCGGCGATCGTCTCGATCTTGTATCCGATCGGCGACGGGTTGCCCGCTCCGCCGGTGGTCTTGAATAACAACTGATAGTCGCGATGTTCGGACTCGGTCGAACGGGGCTTGAGTCGCAACGTCACGTCGACCGTCGCGCGACGCTCACGCACCGACATGCCGACGAGCGCCGCACCGTCACGTTCGTAGTCAAGTCCCGCGGTCTGGATCGAGTCGTTAGCCACAGCCTCGATCGTGACCACGGTCCCCTCGATCGCCCGCAGATCGCCTTGGCGTTCGACCACACGCTCGGCCAACTGGGTATACGCGGGATACTTGTACTTGACCCGCTCGACGATCATCGTCGGCACGGTGACCACGTTCAGCTTGAAGGGACGCGATTGAGCGTCGCCCGCCGCGATCGTGTAAATCAAATCTTGTTGCATACCGGCCGACGAGTCGGGCAGTTCGACAAAGTAGCGGTTCGCTTCTTCGGCTTTGGCCAAGGGCAACTGACGATTCACTTCTTGACCATCAGCGGTCGAGTAGGTGAGCACAGGCGACTCGCTACTCCACAGGCCCGTGACGCGGCAGACGATCTTTGAGCGCTGGCCGATAAACACGGGCGAATCGCCCGGCGAGACGTCGGCGATCTGCACCCGCGTCGGAGCCGACCAGTCGGCCCAGGGCGCGACGACGCGTGCCATCGAGCGGAGCGGATCCTTGGGCGAAACGACCTTGTAGATTGCGCCGACACAGACGATCAATGCCAGAGCGGTGGCCAACCGCACGAGGCGCGAACGGTCGATCGCATGGTCGATTTCGATCGCCGAGAGGTCGTGGGCCGCCCGATGCTCGATCGCTTGGTAGATGGCCGGTGCGACCTGAGCCGAGCGCTGTTTCAATTGCAGAAAATTGATCAGACTGTTCTTCAAGGTCGGCCGCGACTGCTCGATCTGCTGCGCGGCATAGAGCGGATTGATCCGCCCGAACAACGTGGGAAACCCATGTCGCAAAGCGTAATAAGTCCAGACGAGTGCCAAGAGTCCAAAGGCCACGAAGCGCGCCGTGGTCGACAGACCGCCCGAGATCAGCCAATGCTCGGCGATCACCAAGGCGAACAGGTACCCCAAGCTCGCCACGAGCACGAGCATGGCGGTGTTGGCAAGGTCGATCAACTTGACTCGCTGCCGAGTCGCACGCAGTTGACGCTCGATGAAACGTTCGACTTCGTGATCGGTTCCGGCATTGGGGACCGCCGGCGACGGGGACTCGCCGTGGTCTGGCAGATTGCCCGACGTGATGTTACCGCTGGCCATACTGCCGGGCCTCCGTGTCAGAGATCGGTCTTGCGCGTCCGCGGGGGTGACATACCCATGATAAGCGATACTGATAGTATAGACGATCGGTCGAGACCGGGTGACCGGCGTGGGGTAAATTTCCGCGAACGGGCGGTTTTTCCCCGATTTTTAGGCTCCACGAGACTTGCGCCGACCGTGAAACTGTTGCCATGACCCTGAGCGCCGACTTCTTTGCCCGCGATACGCTGACCGTGGCCCGCGAGTTGATCGGGGTCACGCTGGTGCTGGGGGGCTGTCGGGGGCGGATCGTCGAGACCGAGGCGTACACGACCGACGCGGCCTCGCATGCCGTGACACGTCGGCATAAAGCGACGATCATGCGCGATACCTGGGGACACATCTACGTCTACCGCATCTACGGCGTGCATTACTGTCTGAACTTCACCACCGAGCACGCCGGAGTCGGCGCGGTGTTGATCCGCGCCGTCGAACCGCTCGCCGGTCTCCGCACGATGGCCCGTCGCCGCGGGACCGCCGAGCCGCGCAAATTAGCGACTGGCCCGGGCTGTCTGTGCCGTGCCTTTGGGATCGACCTGCGTTTCAACGGCCGGGCGATCGGCAAGCAACTTCGCCTTGAGCCGCGCGAACATGAGCCGACGATCGACGTGACGCCCCGCGTGGGCATCTCGGCGGCACGCGAATTGTTGTGGCGATTCTTGGAGCGCGGCAGTCCGTATGTCAGCCGCGGTCCACGGAGTGTCTCATAGCAAGGTTTCGCCGTTGCATGAAACTCGCGCCTACGACGCGCACCAATTGCGCCACATCTGCCGATACACGTCTTCCAACTTGCGCGTGAACGTCGGTCCGTCGCACAGTTGTGACGCGGCCATCTCGTCACGCAGCTTGAGCCGCAAGTTTGCCAACGATGACACATCGGCCGCCATCCGCGCCGCGATCTCGACATACTCGTCGAGCGTGTTGCCGATCCACTCGGGATGTCCCACGGCGTGCAACACACTCGCGACCATCCGGCCCGCGTGACGGTTCCCCAAGTGTGTGACGACCGGCACGCCCATCCACATCGCTTCGCAGGCCGTGGTATGGCCGGTCCAGGGGATCACGTCGAGCGTGATGTCCATGTCGTAGTACGTGGTCAAGTATCCGGCCGGCGGCACATGTCCGCGCAGATCGACCCGGCTCGGATCGATGCCCCGTTTGGCAAACTCGCCCCGCACGCGCTCGGCGGTTTCGTTCACCAACGTCGTGCGGAACATCAACATCCGTGAGTTCGGCACGGCGTGCAGCACACGGCACCACAGATCGATCACGGGCGGCGTGAACTTCGAGAGGCTGTGCAGCGACCCGAACGTGACGTAATCGCGCTGTAGCGCCGGCAACGGCATCACCGGCGGAGCATCGTCGCGGGCTCGATAGCACGAGAAGCAACCGTCGACGCGAATGAGCTTCTCGGTGAACAGTCGCTCCTCGCCCGGCGGATCGACGATCGCGTCGGTGATGAGATAGTCGAGCTGCGGTATGCCGATCGTGTTGGGATAGCCGAGATACGTCACCTGAATCGGAGCGGCGCGTTGCAAGAGTGTCGGCAGCCGATTGCGTGCCGTGTGACCGGCCAGCTCGACGAGAATATCGATCTCATGCTCGCGCACTTTGCGATACACGTCGTCATAACTATCGTTGGCGACGTTGACCCACCGCTCGGCCAATTTCTCGAGCCGATCTGTGACTTGGTCGCGCGCTTCGACATCGGAGAACAACGTGATCTCGAACTGCTCGCGATTGTGCGATTCGAGCGACGGTTCGATGAAATTGCCCACCGGGTGACGGCGGAAGTCGGGCGAGACATACGCCAACTTGATGCGCCGATCCGGATCGCGAGTGTTCTTGTACGGAGCCGGCGGAAACCGGGGAATGTACATTTTGCCCCAGATGTGATGCTCTTGGGCAATCGTGTCGGGATCGAGGCGGCCGTCGTAGTTGAGCGCGAGCAACCAACCGCTACGGATCTCCATGTAGTCGGGCCGCAACGTGAGCGCGGCGCGATAGTTGGCCAACGACTCGTCGAGCATCCCCAGCTCTTCGGTGATCACGGCCACGTTGTTGATTGCTTCGACGTAATGCTGCCGCTGCTGTGTCGCTGTGCGGCAGTGATACAACGCCTGATCGTGTTGGCCCAGTTCTTTGAGCGTAACGCCGAGGTTGTTGTGCGCCTCGGCATACACGGGCCGAGTGGCGAGCGCCTGGCGAAACGCTTGCACGGCCATCACGTAACGCCCGGTGCGCTTCAGAGCGCCGCCGAGGTTGTACCACGCTTCGGCAAAGCCGGGTGAAGCCCGTACCGCTTCGCGGAAGCAAATCTCGGCGCCTCCCAGATCGCCCCGCGCTTCGAGCAGCGAACCGAGATTGTTGTGCGCCTGAGCAAAGTTCGCATCGATGCGGATCGCTTCTCGATAACACTTCTCGGCCTGGGCCGGGTCGCGCAGACCTTTGTAGACATTGCCGAGATTGCTGAGCGCCGCGGGATAGTTCGGCCGGATTTGCAAGGCTTGCTCGAGCGCCTGTCGGGCCTCGTCGAACCGTCCGAGCTCGTCGAGCACGTTGCCCAAGTTGCTGAACGCTTCGGCGTGGTTCGACTGCAACTCGATGGCGCGCTGATAACAACGGATCGCATCCTCGCGCCGTTCCAGACTGCGAAACACTTCGCCCAAGTTGCTGTGAAAGCCGGGGTCGGTCGGCAGCAGATCGATGGCCCGGGTGATGTATTCGAGCGCGACTTGCTGTTGACCGACTTGATGCGCGATCACGCCCAGCAAATGCCACGCGCCGGCGCTGTTCGGATCGGCCTCGAGCACCTTGCGATAAATCTGCTCGGCCTCGGCCAGATTGCCATTGCTGTGATGTTGGATGCCGACTTGAAGCGCTTCAGCGATGCTCACAACGTTCGACACGCGAATAACTCCGGGCGATGCAGGAACAAGCGTAGCTAGTGCGAAACGGCCCCCTGCGGGGGACACGTGGTAACGTCGGTCAGCCGCGACCGTCAAACCCACTCAGCTCACAAACCTGCCGAGCTTAACGATTAAGCACGCTATCCGCTTCGCGCCGGGCAGGCGGACTTTGCTGACGATGCCAACTGTCCGTCAGTATCACATCCATTCGCAGATCATTCAAATTCTGAAACTCCATTTCCACTTCGCTGACGATCAAACCGTCGTACCCGAGCCGCGCCAGGCGGTCAAACATGCCAAATACCAGGTCCCGGTTGCAGTACATGGGCCGATGTTCGTCATAGCCCGGCGTGTAACCCGGCAGGTGCACATGCCGCAGTTTATGGCCATGTTTCTTGAGTAGCGGGTCGAGCGTGTCCCACAGCGTGCCCAGCGGCGGGTCGTGCAGCGTGAACTTCCAGACATGTTCGACATCGAGCGTCAGGTGCTCGGTCTTGGCGAACCAATCGACTAGCGCGTCGGGTTTGAGCCGATGGTTCTCGATTGCCAGCACCATGTCGGGCTTCAACCGCAGCAGGTCGGCACCGTAGAGATCATAGTGCGGCTGATGGATGACCAGCGCCCGACAGCCGAGCGCTTCGTAGAGCGCGACGCAATGCTTGAGCGACTTCGGTTCCAGGTCCTTGCGATTCGGGAAGTGCAAGCCGTAGCGGAGCGGGTGTGCCGAGGCGCGCTCGGCTACGCCCTGCCAATCGGCCAGCACGGCGGCATCGGACCACAGCTCGGCGCAGTGAAAACCGGCGTCGAGCGCCGTGCGAAACGCCTCGGGAATCGGCGCAAACTTCGTAGCGACATGCAGCATGAGCGGCGGACTTCGGTCGGTCAGATGAAATGGTCGTCGACGGCGATACCAGCATTACGGTACCTCATCGCGGCAAAACTGAAAACCGACGTTTGACCGAGTGGCGATTCCAAAAGAGTGCTCATCACGCTCAGCGCGATGAAACTCTACGTCTCGTAGCGAATCTTGCCGAATTGCTGCGAGCGGCTGATGCGGTCGGTGGCGTAGAGACCGGCGAGCACGAACTCGACACAACTGGCCCGCATCGCGGGATGGCTCGAGGCGTTGACCTCGAACGCCTTTTCCCAGGCGGGCGGCACATGCTCGAGCCGCGCGAGATACGCCTCGCTCGGCAGTTGGTCCCCGACTTCGATCTTCACCCCTTCGCCGAAAATCGCGGCGATCTCGTCGAGCCCGTGACGATCGACGTACTGCTCGAAGACCGTCTTAATCGCCTCGGCAATCACAGCGTCGAGCACTTGCCGTTCGCTCAACTGATGGCTGCTCATCAGGTCGAGCTCCAACTTGCCCAGCGACGACGAGTAGAGGTGCCCCAGATCGCTGATCCGCGGCACGGCCGGTTTCTCGCCCAAGCGCGCACCGCGCTGCCGAGCACTGGCTGCCATTGTGCGATAGTTGGCGATGCTGAAGCGGGCACTGACACCTGACTGGTGATCGATATACTTCGAGCGGCGCGCGGCGATCGTGATCTCTTCGATGATCTCTTTCATGAAGTAGGGCACGACAAGCGGAAACTCGCCGTCGAGATCGAGGCCTGCCTCTTGCACGAAGATCTGAATGCCGCCGTCGCGTTCGAGCGGATAGTGCGTGTGGATCACCGAGCCGATGCGATCTTTGAGCTGCGGGATCACCTTGCCGCTACGGTTATAGGTCGACGGATTTGCGGAGAAGAGAATTAGCACATCGATATCGAATTTGACCGGATAGCCGCGAATCTGCACGTCGCGCTCTTCGAGAATGTTGAACAGGCCGACCTGCACGAGTTCATCTAGCTCGGGCAGTTCGTTCATGGCAAAGATGCCGCGGTGCAAGCGCGGGATGAGCCCGAAGTGGAGCGCCTCTTCGGTCGACATGCTCACGCCACCGGCGAGCTTGGCCGGATCGATTTCGCCAATGATGTCGGCGAACTTGGTGCCCGGCGCGAGCCGCTCGGCATACCGATCTTCACGCCGCCACCAGCCGATGGGAACTTGGTCCTCGGGCGTATTGGCGATGAACCGACGACAGACGCCCGAGATGGGGCGATAGGGATCGTCATGCAGCGGCGCGTCGGGAATGTCGATGTACGGGATCGCCTCGTCGAGAAACCGCACGAGCGACCGCATTAGCCGGCTTTTGCCTTGCCCCTTCTCGCCGAGGAAGAGCATGTCGTGCCCCGCCAGCAACGCGATGTTGATCTCGGGAACGACCGTGTTTTCGTAGCCGACGATGCCGGGAAACAACTCTTCGCCCGCGGCGAGCATCCGCAGGAAATTGTCGCGGAGTTCTTGCTTGACCGACTTCGAGACCCAACCGCTATGGCGCAGGTCGCGCAGATTCGTGGGGCGATGTCCGGCTTCGGTCATGCGTGGCTAGCCTTGTAGAGGTTCAACGTGATGTGCGCTTGGCCGTGATGGTGCGCTTCGTGCCAAGAGATAATATGCAGCACGGTCTCGACGTTGATCCCCCGGGCGGCGAGTGAGGGGGGAATTTCTTTCAGCCGGTCGTCGCCATAACCGTTCAAGGTGTCCAGCAGCCGCTCGCGGGTCGATTGAGCCACAGCACGCAATTCGGCGATCGTGGGGATCGTATCGTCGGGCGTGCTGCCACCCCGGAACCGAGGCCACAGTTCGGTGTGCATCGTCGCCTTGGCCGGATTGAGCCGCTCGGTGGCGAAGATTTCCTCGGTGATGAAGATATGCATCAACTGCCACCCGATATGCGCCCGACCCGGTCCCGGCCGCCAGCCCAGGATCGCCGCTGGGTTCGGTTCCTTTTCAATCGCATCGAGCAAGCCGAGCGTGCGAGAGCGGTTGAAGGCGTAAGCGGGGAAGAAGGTGGCGGCGGTGGACATGGCGGGGGATGCGGGTGAGTAGGTGAGTGGTGAGTAGGTATTTGGTAGGACGGGTCTCCAGTCCGACGGAAGAGCAGTCACCTGCTCGCCTTAAGCGATCTTCGCCAACTGTTCCTTGACGAACTTGAGGCCGTCTTTGGCCAGGGCCTCTTCGGTGGTGAACATCTTGCGCCAGATCTTCGTGGCGGCGGCGAGCGCCGGCAGGGCGAGGCCAAACGCCTCGATTGTCAACCAGCCATCGTAGCCGACCGTCTTGAGGGCTGCGAACGACTCGGCCCATTTGATATCGCCTTGGCCCGGGGTGCTGCGATCGTTCTCGCTAATGTGCCAGTGGACGGTCTGCTTCGAGCAAGCTTTGACCGCTTCGAGAATGTTCTTCTCTTCGATATTGGCGTGGAACGTGTCGTACATCATGCGGCAGCTCGGGTGTCCGACTGCGTCGATAAACTTGGCGGTGTCGGCGGCACAGTTGAGGAAATAGCACTCGAAACGATTGAGATACTCGACAGCGAGCGTCACGTTCGTCTTGGCGGCATGCTCGGCGACTTGTCGCATGCTGTCGACGCCCCACTTGAACTCGTCGGCCGTGGGACCCGAGCCAGTGAAGTGGCCGAGAGCCGAGTGATAGGGGCCGGCGAGCACGGTGCAACCCGCGGCTTGGCAGCAATCGAGCACGAGCTTGTTGTTCGCGACGCCCTTGGCACGCGTGGCGGCGTCGGGACCGATCGGATTGTCATCCACGCCGCGGCAGGTGACCGCCGTGCGGGCCAAGCCCAGCTCATCGCACCACTTGCCGACCTTGGCGTAGTGCGCCACGTCGAGTTCGAACATCGGAATCTCGACGCCGTCGTAACCTTGCTTCTTGAGCATCTCGAGCACCGGCCGATGCTCTTCGGTCACGTGCGAGGTCCATAGCAACAGGTTCATGCCGATTTTCATGGGAGGAGCTCCGGGGGGATATTTTCGTGGTGCTTAGTGATTAGTGCTTGGTGCTTAGTTACGAGTGTTTCGTGTTTGGTGTTTAGTGTTTCGTGTTTGAGATGCGGTGGCTCTGGCTGCGTGGGCGCTCGCGCCCGCTCTTAACTAAGCACTAAGCACCAAGAACCAAGCACTCTTTTCAAAACACCGGCCCGATCTGTTTCAAACGCGCTTCGGTCGCTTGCATCAACGCGTTCTCGTCGGATTCGGTGGCGGCTTCGTACGTGACCGAGAAACGCAGGAACGCGCCGGCGTCGTCCCAGGGAACGGTGACGATCGAATGGTCATTGATCAGGTACTGACTCGCGGCCTCGGCGTTCTCAAACTTCGTGCCGTCCTTGAGCCCCTTCGGCGTGCGGGCGTACAAGAAATACGTCCCGCCGGGCATCTCGCAGGTAAAGCCACAATTGCGGAGCACGTCGACCAATTTGCGCAGCCGACGCTCGTATTTGGCCCGAACTTGCTTCGGAATTGACTCGTCATCGAGTGCCGCAGCGGCGGCCTTTTGAATCGCGCCGAACTGGCCCGAGTCGCTGTTGTCTTTCACATCGGCAAACGCCTGCACAATCCGCTCGTGGCCGCAGACCCAACCGATGCGCCAGCCGATCATATGAAAGCCTTTGCTCATCGAGTGGATTTCCACACCGACATCGCGGGCACCGGGCACCTGCAAAAAAGACAGCGGGGCTTCGCCATAGGTGAGCATGATGTGCGCGGCATCTTGCACCACGACAATCTCGTACTTCTTCGCGAAGTCGACCACGCGGCTGTAGAAATCGCGCGTCGCCAGTTTGCCCGTCGGGCTGTTGGGATAGTTGATGACGAGCAACTTCGACTTGTGACGCACATCCTCGGGAATCGCGTCGAGATCGGGAAAGAAGTTGTTCTCGGCCAACAGCGGCAGCCGGAACACCGAGCCGCCGTAGTAACGCGTGTGCGTGCCGGCCACCGGATAGCCCGGGACGGTCATCAGCGTGATATCGCCCGGGTTGATAAACGCTGCGGGGATCATCGCCAGTGCGGTCTTGGAACCAATGCAGTGGTTGATCTCTTTGGCCGGATCGAGCGTCACGCCAAAGTTGCGTTGCATGAACCGGGCGACCGCCTCGCGATACTGCGTGATGCCGTTGTCGGCATAGCCGCGGTTGCTCGGCTCGTTGATCTCGCGCGACATCGCCGCCCGAATGTTTTCGGGGGCCATCTCGTCATTCTCGCCGATGCCGAAGTCGATCAGCTTACGCTCGGGATGCTCGGCGAGCGCTTTGCGTTTGGCCCGTTTGATCTTTTCGAACTTGTAGATCTCGGTTCCCTTGCCGTAGTTGATACCGCCGATGCGATCGGCAAACAGCTTTTGGAAATAAGGGTCGCTCATGGGCGCAGATCACACGGGGATCGAGGAATTGCGGGGAAAAGTACCAAGTTAACGGACGACTGCCGGGTGAACAAGGGACCGGTGGTCGCGGCTTTATAAACGAACTTCGCTCCATTGCTTGTCGAGCCGTTTCGCCGAGACGCTCAGCGACGTCCCCAGCTCCTGCGCAAACAAACTCACCCGCCATTCTTCGAGCATCCAGCGATATTGAATCAACTCGGGATCATACAGATCGTGCTCGCGATGCTGTTCGTAGCGCACGAGATACTCGCGCCAACGTGGTTCGAGCTCTTGGTGAGCTTGCTGGTCTTGAGCCCGGCGGCCGCCAAAGAGTTTGTCGACCCGCGCCACAATGCCCCGCAAGTAACGTGGGTAGTGCTGCAACCACGGCCAAGGTGTGTGCGTTAGAAACCCGCTCACGGTCAGATGTTCGAGCTGCGTGTGAACGTCGTGCAGCACGTAGTGAAACTGCGGCAGCTTGAGCCGATCGAGGGCGAGTCGAGCGTCGTGATACCCTTTCAACAGCGGCGTGACGAGCTTCATCACGTCTTGCACTGCCGCGCCGATCCGCGCTCGCCCCTGCTTCAACTGCAGCTTGTACAGCACGTCGTCGTTCGGCAGTTGCTCGTTCGGTAGAAAGGCGCGATCGGCGATCAACTCGGCGAGTTGCTGACGAATCGTTTTCGCATCGCCAATGCCCGAGCCGAAGAGCAGCAGTTGATTGAGATTCGGTAGCCACGTAATCTGCGTTTCGAGCTCGCGATGCGAGGCGAGATAGAACAACCGCCGCACGCCGAGCCGTGACTCGCGCAAGGCTCGCGCTTCGAGATCGAGCAAGCGCAACGAAACGTTCTCGCCGCGGTCGATGATCGCCGGAAAGCCTTTGATCGCTACGTTGCCGCGCGACAGCTCGACGTACGCCGGCAGAGCGCCGAAATCCCAACTCGTGATCCCATCGCGTCGCCATTGCGTATGATCGATGGTCCCCTGGCGGGCGACGTTCTTCGCGCCGAGTTGTCGCTGCAACTCGCCGATGTCGCGGCTGTGACCCTGTACGGTGCCGGTGGGATCGACCACACGTACGTTCATCCGCAGATAGTCGGGCAGTTTCGACTCTTGAAAGTCGTCGATCCGTACGCCCACGCCACCGATTTTTGCGAGCGCCTCGGCGACTACGGCTTGAATCGAGCCTTGGCCAAAGTGAACTTGTTCGAGAACTTTCTTGGCCGTGTCGGGAATCGGCACGAATCGAGTGCGGATCGCCTTGGGCAAACTCTTGATCAGGGCCGTGATCTTTTCTTCGAGCAACCCGGGCACGAGCCAACCGAGCCGTTGACGATCGAGATGGTTCAGACCTTCTTGCGGCACGACCACCGTCACGCCGTCGTCTTCGGCTCCCGGCTCGTGCCGGTAGTTGAGCGGCAGCTTCATCGATCCATTGTCAAACGCGTCCGGGAACTCGCGATCGTCGACGGCGTCTTTCGCATCGGCGAGCAGATCGGCCGGAGTCATGAGCAGCAGTTGCTTGTTACCCCGCTCCGCGTCGCGACGCCACTTCTCGAACGACTGCGTATCGTTGACCTCGGGCGGAATGCGGCGATCGTAGAATTCGAACCGCGCGTCCTCGCTGCGCAGCAACTCGCAACGCGACTTGGCCTCCCAACCATGAACCCGTTCAAGCAGCTGCTGATTGTGTTCGAGGAACGCCCCGCGGGTCACGACGTCCCCTTCGACCAGCCCGTGCTGAATGAACAGCCGCCGCGACAACGCCGGATCGATGGGAGCAAATCGCAATCGCCGCTTGGGATGGATCACCAAGCCGTAGAGGCTCAGCTTCTCGTAGCCCATCACCTGTCCGGCACGGCTGTCCCAATGCGGATCGAAATGCGTCCGTTTGACCAAATGCGGCGCGAGCGATTCGAGCCAGCCGGGATCGATTTTCGCCACACACCGCAAATAGCGTTTCGTCGTTTCGATCTGCTCGGCTGCGATGATCCACTTTGGCTTGTTCTCAAACACGCCCGAGCCGGGCCAGATCACCGACTTGCCGCCGCCCGCGACCGTGTATTCGAAACCGTCGCCACGTTGGGCGATGTTTGCCAGCAATCCGGTGGCCAGCGCCCGATGGATCGCGGTGTAGTCGTTACGTCGCGGGCCGACTTTGATCCGCTCCGCAGCGCCGCCACGAACCGACGCACCTTGCTCGACCATCTCGACCAGTTGACGATGGACGTCGAGCCACTCGCGCATCCGCAGTTGATTGAGAAAGTTTTGCCGCAGCGCCTTGTCGAGCTTGCTGCGTGACAGGTCCTCTTTCAACTGGTGATACCAGTCCCAGAGGTTGAGATAGAACAGAAAATCGCTCTCGGCGTGCTGAAACTGGGCGTGAGCGCTGTCGGCCGCTTGCTGTTGATCGTGCGGCCGCTCACGGGGATCCTGCACCTCCAGCGCCGCGGCGATGATGAGCACCTCGGGCAAAGCATTCTCGTGATATGCGGCCAGCACCATCC
>JAEUIL010000543.1 GCA_016794255.1 Planctomycetaceae bacterium
GTCGCGGTCGGGTCCCGGCGGTGGCTACGCGCTGGCTCGTTCGCCTGCCGAGATCACGATTCTCGACGTGGTCAATGCCGTGGCACCGCTCGAGCGAATCGAACATTGTCCGCTGGGGCTACCGTCTCACACGCGGCTGTGTCCCTTGCACCAAGAACTCGATCAAGCGTATGCCGCGACCGAGACCGCACTGTCGCGCGTCACGATTGATGAATTGCTACGTTCGCCCAGCACGGTGACACCCCTTTGCGATGCCGCTTGCCTCGCTTCCCCTCATTGATAGGAGCTTTCTGATGATCCGACCCCATCACTGGCGACCGTGGATCACGCTGCTTGTGCTGAGTCTTTTGAGCTGTGTGATTGTGGTGGGCGCGGAACCGGCGAGCACGCCGAGCACAGCCACGCCGTCCAGTGCTGCGCCGCCGAACGTCGATCCCCAGCAACGCGTTGCCCTCGATGTGGCCCGTGATCGTGCGAAGCTGATGCACGAGATCTACGTCGCCACGATGGACGTGATGCACGAGCGTTACTTTCACGGCGAACGAGCGTTTGTCCCGGCACGCGCGATGGAAGATGTCTTCGCGCAGATGAATCGGCAGTCGCAAGTCGAAGCTCGCTGGATCTCGGTCAACGTGCGGGCGATGAGCGTCAATCATGAACCGAAAACGCCGTTTGAGAAGCGCGCGGCCGAGGAAATTGCCGCGGGCAAAGAATCAATCGACGAGATTGAAGGAGGCTTTTACCGCCGCGCCGGAGCAATTCCGCTCGCCGATGGCTGCGTGAATTGTCACGGCGGATTCTTCCGCGAGTCGTCCAAGACGCCGAAGTTTGCCGGACTCGTGATCAGCGTGCCGGTCAAAGCAGCCAAAGCGTCGCACTAACCGTATCACTTTCCCGATGAGACGGATTTCAACCATCATGCGTACCATCGTCACGATCTTGACTGCCACGGCGATCCTGCTCGGCATGGGGTCGCACAGCCACTGCGACGAACCCGCGGGCGAGTCGGTCGAGAAACCGTCGCTGCCCACGGTCGCCGAGGCCCGGCGGCAAGCGGCCTTGCTGCACGATGCGATGCACGCTGCTCTACAGGTTGTACACCATCGGTTCTATCGCGAAGACGAGGGTCTGCCGCTGCCCGCGGCCGTGTTTCAAGAAATCTTCGCCGATGTCGAGAAAGAGCAAAACGTGAAACTACGTTGGCTGGCGGTTGACGGCGTGGCGATGAACGCCGATCACAAACCGCGCGATGCGTTTGAGCGCGACGCGTTTCAGGCGTTGAAGTCGGGCCAACGGGCGTTCGATCAAGCCACGGGAGGCGTGTATCGTCGCGCCGGCGCGATCGCGCTCACGAACCATTGCTTGAAATGTCACGTGCCTGACCGCAAGACCACCGACACTCGCACGGCCGGTTTGATTATCACGTTGCCGGTTCGCGCCGATTAACGGTCGGGCCGCAGTGTCTCACGCCGCCCGCGCCATGGGCTGATCGGCAAGTCGGTCGAGCAAGAACGCTTCGAGATGCCGCACTTGATCGGCTCGCGCTAGGCCCGTCAGGACGCTGGTCGGCAGCGGGGCGATGCCCGTGGTCTGCTTTTGGTGCAGAAAGCGTCGCAACTGTTGGGCGATCTCGTGCGGATCACGCAGCACGATCCCCGCATCGCGATCGAGAATCAGTTGCGCGGCGACGTTATCGCGCGGACCAATTGCCAGGATCGGTCGTCGCGCACCGAGATACTCGAACAACTTGCCGGTATAGACGCCACGCTGTTGGGGATCGCCATCGATCAGCAGTAGTAACAAATCGCTCTGTTGCTGCACGCGGAGCGATTCGTGATAGCCGATCGAATCGTGAACATACACTTGATCGCTCACGCCTAAGCTGCGTGCCTGATCCATCACGGGCTGCAAATACCGGCCAAAGAAATCGACCCGAATGCCCTGCGCGGCCGAGCCGAGTTGACCGAGCGCTTGGAACAGCGGGCCCGGATCACGTCGGCCCGCGTAGATCATGCCGGTGTAAGCGATTCGCAACTGATGGGCATGCGGGCGTCGCGGCGCGGTCGCTTCGTTCGTCGCCACTTGAGCGAAATCAGACGGATCATAG
>JAEUIL010000557.1 GCA_016794255.1 Planctomycetaceae bacterium
CACACGGCGGGCAACCGTTTGCAGGCGTTCGCGCGCAAGCCGGCACCCATGCAGGCGTCGTGGATTGGCTACGTCGGGCCCTGCGGTCTGTCGGCGGTCGAGTATCTCGTCGCGGATCGTTGGTTGGTGAGCGACGAAATGCTGCCGCGGTTCCGTGAGCAGGTGATTCGTTTGCCGACGGTCTGGGCCTCGTTTCAAGCCCCGATCGACGCACCCGAAGTCGCTCCACCGCCGGTGCAAAAGCATGGCTCGATCACGTTCGGCAGCTTCAACAACCCGGCCAAGCTGACCCCCGAGGTGATTGAAACCTGGTCGCAGATTTTGCTCGGCGTGAGCAACTCGCGGTTGATCCTCAAGTTCCGCGGGCTCTCGGATCCCGGCGTGCAGGATTACTTCCGCGGGCTGTTCCAGCAGCATGGCGTCGATCCCGCCCGGGTCGAGTTTCAAGGCGTCTCGCCCTTCAAGGAGATGCTTGAACTGTACAACTCGACGATCGACATCGCGCTCGATCCGTTTCCGTTCAACGGCGGCACGACGACAATGATCGCCCTGTGGATGGGCGTGCCGGTAGTGACGATGCCGTGCGACACGCTGCCCGGCCGGCAATCGTACGCATTGCTCAAGACGCTCGGCGTGGACGAAACGATCGGTCAGAACCGCGCCGAGTACGTGGCCCGCGCCATAGCGCTCGCCACGCATCACGAGCGACTCGTCGATCTTCGCGCCCATTTACGCCCGACGTTCGCCGCCTCGCCAGTGTGTGACGGCGCGCGGTTGGCCCGCGAGTTTACCGAGAGCATCCGCGCCGCCTGGCGTGAACGGGTGAAACGCGAGTGGTAACGGACTCACATTACCCTCGCGAATGGCTTTGCGTGCCATGCCCACGTCTTCGTGGGCATGCGTATCTTCAATCGATCGTCCACTCGTTGTGAGAGCCAACATGGCCACGAAGACGTGGCCATGGCACACGACATTTACTTCACGACAACACTCTCAGGCGATTACCGATTCACATAGATCGCCACCGGTGCGATCAACCCGCCGGTGCCGAGCTCGTTGATGAACTCGCGGGTGCAGAACAGGCTGATCTGATTCTCGCCGGGCTTGAGTGCGTTGGTGATGTCGAACGACGCGGGCTGACAGAAGCCGGTGAAGCTGTCGACCGTTTCCCCCTTGTCGTTCTTCCAGGGAATGTGCTGCCCGTTGACGAAGACCTTGGCCCGACCGTCGGTCGCACCGAGCCACAGGTGACACCGCTTGCCGGTCGCCGGCGCGGCGATCTTCACCGAGGTCCGATACCAGACCGAGCCCATGTAGTTGTGCAGACCGAGTGCCGACCAGGTGTCGATCGCACAGTCGGTGGTTTTCCACGCCGAGTCGTCGAACTCAGCGCGCGACCAACCCGCGGACTCACCCTGCTTGGGCTCATCCTTCTGATATCGCCAGTGACGTAGCGGCTCGCCGAGTCGCACGGCGTCGTTCATCACGCGAGCTGCATCGTCGTAGGTCTTCTTGTAAAAGGCCTCGAAGTACCGCACGTTCACGGTTCGCTCGCCGGTCCAAGCCATCCGGGCGAACGCGAACTGCGGCTGATATTGCTGGCCGAGTTCTTTGGCCCGGTCGACATACCGAGCCGCGTCGGTGGCGAGCGACTGCCAGCGACCATCGGCCAAGTTACGACGCAACTGCATGAACTGCTCGAAGAGCGCAAACGAGTCGTCGGCCAATTGCACGCGTTGCCGTTCCAGATCGGTGCGACAGGCCGAGGTCGCTTCGTCGAGCAACTTGCGACCCGCGGCGAGTTTCTCGGGCGTCCAACGACGCAAGTGGCCGAAGCCACAGCCGGCAAACTCGGGGGTCTCGACCCAAGTACGATCGACGTGATCCCAATACCCGGCCATCGGTTGAGCCGCGGCACCATAAAAGTTGCGGTGGAGTTCGTCGATGATGGCAGTCGGCTGTTGCTGCGGGTCCCACGCCATCCGCAAGCCCAGGTAGAGCGCGTGCATCGACGTTTCAAAATTGCTCATCGTCTCGGGCTGCCAATACTGACAGTTCCCTTGGGCGTAGATGAACGGGATATCGTGTCCCCATTTGCGAATCATCGGATTCGGGCTCGACACCTCGGCCAGATAAAAGGCATAGAAGTAGTAACTCGTCGCCGGCGCGGCTTGGCCCCAACCGGTGACCATTTTGCGGATCGCGCTGTTGTTCGGTTCGCGATCGTCACTCATCGGCTGAGCGCGACTGAACGTGATCGGCGCGAACTGCGGCACGATGCTCGGATGCAGCTTTTCACGCACCGGCGGACGCGTGTAGTCGGCATAGGCGAGAATGCCAAGCTTGACGTTCGGATAGCGCGGCGCGACTTGCTCGGCCACGCGATTGGCGAAGACCATCAAGCGGTCGGTCTTCGAGACCGCTTGGATCGCCGGATCGAAATCGCCTGCGTCGTACTTCGTGTCGTCCGATTCATCCCAAACCGCGCCGTCGTCGGGGGATAGCGAGAACGACGGCGTCCGCGGCTCTTTGGCGAGACGTTCGAGGATCGAGTCCGCCACCGCTTTCGCGACCAGCGGATGGGTCCACTTCACGAGATGCGGATGCGGCTTGCCACCGATCTGAGCGCGAATCTCAGGGTGAGTTTCTCGCAACGCTTTGGGGACGGTGTTCTCAAGGGCGTGGCCCGCGGCAAGATCGGGACCGCCGGCGCGATTGCGACGCGCGTAGTCGTTGTCGCAATACCAGATCGCACGATGCAGCGTGGCCGGTGCGGTGGCGCGGTCCTGCGCAGGGATCGTGATCGTCGCGAGACTCGGGAGCACCTCACCGAGCGAACTCGGCATGTACCAGCGACAACCGAGTTGGTCGAGCAACGTGTAGATCGCGTAACTTGTGGCCAAGTCGGACTCGCCGGTCAGAAACAAGCGACCATCTTTGGCAACGATACGCAGCCCTTGACCGGTACGATGTTTGGCGGGTTCGCCGAGCGTGTCGGTCGCGAGTTCACCGATCACGATGGCCGTGCGGCGTTCGTCGGCTGGGGGTGAACCGGCGACAATGTCGA
>JAEUIL010000578.1 GCA_016794255.1 Planctomycetaceae bacterium
CGTGGACATGCGTCTTCACCACGAGTCCTGCCCACGCGGCGTGGGCATGGCACGCGGGACTTGGCGAGTCTAGAAAGTAGCCAGCAGCCGTGGGTTGCGATCAGCCAGTGCTGTGGCGATCGTCGCTCTCGGTCTGCTGGCTACTCAACATTCTGCCGCCGTTCGTGCGTGGCGGTTGATAGCAAAGCATTGCTAGGTTAACGAGCCGTTGGCCCGCAAACTCGACGCAGACTACGTCGCTTCCTTGGGCTTGCCGCCGGCAAAGTCTTTGAGTCGGTTCATGTTCTTGATCACGATGAACACGCAGAACGCCACGATCAAGAAGTCGACGATGTTATTGATGAAAGCTCCATAGCGCAGCACGATTTCCTCTTGGCCCTCGGCCTTCTCTTGGATCTTGATGCCGAGCTTGGCGATCTCGCCCATTTTGCCCATCAGCGGACTCACGCCCGGCATGATGACGTCGGATACGAGCGAGTTAACAATCTTCGTAAAGGCGCCGCCGATCACGATGCCGACCGCCATGTCCATGACATTGCCCTTCATGGCAAACTCTTTGAACTCACTCAGCATTCCCATGATCTCACCTCCGCGTAGGTAAAAGAAGTAAATCGAGTCCGTTCACGTCGAGCCGTTCAGACTTGTACGACCTTGTAGTGTCCAACCCCCAAGCTATCGTGATCGTCACCACTCGCGAAACAAATTCGCGACAGTTTTACGGTCGTTGTGTGATGGAAATCTCATGGTCTTCGGCCAACACCCGACTTTCGGCAAACTTTGCCAGCGCGAAGACTCGGTGGTAGCCGCGGGGCGGTGATATTTGTTAGGTTCGCGGCTGCGGGCCGTTGTCGCCGCTGGGCCGAATTCACCTCTCGCTGAGAACATCATCCATGAAACGCTTGAAGTTCGATCCGCACCACAAAGTCGTGATCCCGATCGAGGCGGGCGAGAACGTCGAGTTCCGGTTGAAAGAGATCCTAGTTCCGCCCGGCGAGAAGATATCGCTCAAGAAAGATTTCGATCCGGGTTTCACCGGCGGCTTTAAGGACAAAGCCGGTGCGATCGAACGTGTGGCCCGCAATGTGGAGCGATTGGCGAACTTGCAAGAACGGCTGTACGCCCAAGACACGTACTCGCTGCTGATCATCTTTCAAGCGATGGACGCCGCCGGCAAAGATGGCGCGATCAAGCACGTGATGTCGGGCGTGAACCCGCAAGGGTGTCACGTCACGAGTTTTAAGGCACCGTCGAGTGAAGAACTCGATCACGATTATCTATGGCGGACCATGAAGGCGATGCCGGCCCGGGGGATGATCGGTATCTTCAATCGCTCTTATTACGAAGAGACGCTCGTGGTGCGTGTGCATCCCGAGCTGATCGCCAAGCAGAAGCTGCCGCAAAACAAAGTCGACGACAAGTTCTGGGAACGCCGCTTCGATGAGATCAACGATTACGAGCGTTATCTAACTCGAAACGGCACCGTGATCCTGAAGTTCTTTTTGAACCTGTCGAAAGACGAGCAACGCCGCCGTTTTATCAGCCGGATCGACGAGCCGGCCAAGAACTGGAAGTTCTCGGTACAAGATTATCACGAGCGCGGCCGGTGGGACGATTATCAACACGCCATCGAAGAGATGCTAAATCACACGAGCACCGAGCATGCGCCGTGGGTCGTCGTGCCGGCCGACAACAAGTGGTTCGCGCGGCTCACGATTTCCGAAGTAATCTGCGAGGCGCTTGAGAGTCTCGATCTGAAATTTCCGCAGCTTTCGCCCGAGCAACGGGCCGAGTTGCAGCAAATTCGCGCCGCACTCGAAAGCGAGCGGTAGTCACGACGAGCCACCGCCGATCAGGGATTCAAGCTGTGCCTCCCGTAGGACTGGAGACCCGTCCTACGGAAAACGGATCGGCCATGTACGACGAGCGGCTCAAACCTTGAGTTCCGTATCGCTCGTGGAGCTAGCCGTGTAACGGCGACGAATCGGCTCGACAATCTCGGCGAGAAACTCGTCGACTTGCTCAGGTGCCCGGCCGACATACAGACTCGGATCGAGCACGTTGTCCAGATTCACATTGCCAAACGCCGCGTCGCGTCGCAGGCGCTCGATGAGGTCGTTCGGAGCGCCGGCTTCTTTAACCTGACGGCCCGCGGCTTGACTGTGAGTCCGAATCGACTCGTGCAGCTCTTGGCGATCGCCGCCCGCTTGAACCGCCGCCATCAAAATATTCTCGGTGGCCATGAACGGCAGCTCGGCCATCAGCCGCTCGCGAATTACATGCGGATACACAACCAAGCCTGAAGCGACGTTCTTGAGAATGATCAGAATCGCATCGACCGCCATGAACGCCTGCGGCAACGTCAACCGGCGATTGGCGCTGTCGTCGAGCGTCCGTTCCATCCATTGCGTGCTGAGCGTGGCCGCGGCGCTCGATTCGAGACTCTGCACGAACCGCGCCAGACCACAGATCCGCTCGGCCCGCATCGGGTTGCGCTTGTACGCCATCGCCGACGAACCGATCTGGCTCGCCTCGAACGGCTCTTCGATCTCTTTGAAGCTTTGCAACAAGCGGAGATCGGTCGCAATTTTGTGAGCACTTTGGGCAATGCCCGACAGGGTGGCCAGGATCTGAGCGTCGACCTTGCGCGAGTACGTTTGTCCGGTGACGGCGTACGAGCCGGAAAAACCGAGCCGCCGCGAGACATTCTCGTCGAGCTTGCGGACCCGCGCGT
>JAEUIL010000614.1 GCA_016794255.1 Planctomycetaceae bacterium
TCGGCATCGGCGCTCGCGGCCAACAAACGCCGGTCGTGATCATCGAGCCGCACGCCGGTCAGTCACCGCCCCCGCTCGACGAGCTCCGCGCTCTCGCCGAGCAGCACGCCACCACCCGCCCGATCAAGCGCTTTCTGATCCACAAGTCGTTCCCCGTCGACATTCGCCACAACGCGAAAATCTTTCGGGAGAAACTAGCCACTTGGGCGGAAGAGATGGAGAAGTAAGGGAACGCGGATGAACACAGATAAAGGGGATGAACGCAGATGAGTTGAGGGATAAGATGATCTGCGATTGATCTAAAGCTGAAGGATTGAGTGTAAGATATTTTATTCCGCACTCCGCACTCCGCATTCCACACTTTCTCCCATCCCCATTCATCCCCTTCATCTGTGTTCATCCGCGTTCCCTTACCCTCCCATCTCAAGTTGTCATGACCGCTCTCGTCACCGGTGCGACCGGCTTTCTCGGTCTGTATATCGTCGAGCAACTCGTGGCTCGCGGCGAACGAGTGCGGGTTTTTGTGCGCAAGCCGACGCCGGAACTCGAACGCTTGGGGGTCGAGATTGCTCGGGGCGATGTGACGGATCGCGCGGCGGTGATCGCGGCGTGTGCGGGTGTCGAGGCGGTGTACCATGTCGCGGCAGTGGCGGGCATTTGGGGACCGTGGGAGCATTTCTACTCGATCAACACGCAGGGGACGCGTAACGTGATCGCCGGTTGTCGGCAGCATGGGGTCAGCCGATTGATCTTCACGAGCAGTCCGAGCGTCTCGTTCGACGGCGGCGATCAAGCGGGGATCGACGAGCGTGTGCCGTATCCATCGCGCTGGTTGTGCCATTATCCGCATACAAAAGCGCTGGCCGAGCAAGAAGTGCTGGCCGCGCATGAGTCGGGCCGGCTCGCGACCTGTGCGCTGAGACCGCATTTGATCTGGGGACCGCGCGATCGGCATTTGATTCCGCGATTGATCGAGCGAGCCCGCGCCGGACAACTACGGCGTGTCGGCGATGGCCGCAACTTGATCGATATGGTCTACGTCGAGAACGCAGCCGAGGCGCATCTTCAGGCGGCTGACGCTTTGAAAGATCACAACTCACCCGTCGGCGGCAAGGCGTATTTCATCACGCAGGGTGAGCCGGTCAATTGCTGGGACTGGATCAACGAGTTGCTCGCCCGCGCCGGACTGCCGCCGGTCACGCGTTCGATTTCACTCGGTGCCGCCTGGGCGATCGGCACGGCGCTCGAAGGCGTGCATCGCATCACGGGCAACGATCGCGAGCCCCGCATGACTCGGTTCCTGGCCGCACAGTTGGGCCGGCATCATTACTTCAAGATTTCCGCCGCTCGGCGAGATCTTGGTTACGCGCCGCGAATCTCGACAGCGGAAGGGATGGAGAGATTGTTCGCCGGCGAATAAGGCAATTGAACCACAGAGGCACAGAGGACACTGAGAGAAATACCGAGGATGGGAAAAGAGACAATGGAAGAGTGAAGGTTTTGAATCGAGCGTATTATTTCACCGCTCGATTCTTATGATTCATTACGATGCTTCTCTGTCTTCCTCTCTGTGTCCTCTGTGCCTCTGTGGTTCACTTCTCCCTTTAGCTCGCACGACGATTCAACCACTTCACAATCTTGCGGATCGCCCAGCGCGGCAGCAACCGAACGGCGCAGACCGCGAGGCGATTGGTGAACCCGGCAATGACGATGACTTTGCCTGAGCTCCAGCCGCGGTAGCCGATCTCGGCCACGTCACGTGCGGTCATCGTCCCCAGGCGAAAGAGTTTGGATTGATCCATGCCTGAGACGGAGCCGAACTCGGTTTTGGTTGGCCCCGGGCAGAGACACGAGACCCGCAGACCGGTGCCGATGGTCTCCTCGGCGAGTGCTTCGGTGAAGGACAGCACATAGGCTTTGCTGGCATAGTAGACCGCCATCCGCGGGCCTGGTTGAAAACCGGCCGTCGAAGCGACGTTCAACACGCCACCAACACGGCGCTCAAGCATGCCGGACAGGAACAGCCGCGTGAGTGCGGTCAGCGCTGTGACGTTGAGCGTGAGCATGTCGAGCTGACGTTCGAGTGGCAGCTCGTGGACTTCGCCGATGGCACCAAAGCCTGCGTTGTTGACGACCACGTCGACGGCGACATTGGCCTGCGTGAGTCGATCGTAAAGCTGCTGCGCCGCCTCGGGCTCGATGAGATCGCACGGTTCGACGCGCACCGCCGTGCCGTGCAGCGTGCCCAACTCAGTCGCCAGCAGTTCGAGGGCCTCGCTGCGCCGCGCGACCAATACCAAGTGATAACCATCGGCCGCGAAGCATCGGGCAAGCTCGTGCCCAATGCCGGCCGAGGTGCCCGTGATGAGCGCCGTTCCGCGAGACATATGCAACCTCGACTCGTTCTCTGTTCGGCAGGAGTCGTATGTTCCGTACGACCGTCACAAGTGTACCGAGCATTCAATTTGCCAGCCATCGCGAATTCATTCCGTGACTTAGATTTGCCTGAAGTTCGGCTGCGCGCCGTGCTGAACCACGCTTGCCGAAGTTGGCCGGCTACCTATTATGGGGAAAGTGTTTGCTCATGTCGCAACGCCGCATTCACCATTCTTCGTCGCTGCTTGATGTTGGTCTGCGTGTAGCGGACACGGCCGGAATCGTCGGCAGCGTGTATCTCGTCGCTTGGTTTCAAGGCGTCGAGGCGACCAGTCATGGGCTCTTGGCCGCGGCTGCCGGTGTGATCGGGTTCTCGCTCGTGGCCGAGATCACGGGTCTGTACCGTAGTTGGCACGGCGTCTCGGGCGATCGCGAACTGCTGTGCAACGCCGTCACTTGGTTGAGTACGGTTCCCGTGCTATTGCTCGTCGGCTTCTTGACCAGCCAGCTCGACTCGATCACGGGCGAGATGAGCCGCGAGGGAGTGCTGGGTTGGTTCATCGTCGCGCCGCTGTTGATGACATTTGTGCGTGCGACTATGCGTTTGGTGCAGCACGTGTTGCGTGCCAAGGGATACAATGTGCGTGGCTTTGCCATCGTCGGCATTAACGATCTCGGCTTTGAACTAGCTCGGAAGATCGAGAGCTCGCCGCAATTGGGTCTGAAGCTGATCGGGTTCTACGACGATCGGCCCAGCGAGCGGCTCCCCAAGCTGCCCGGCGATGTCGGCGCGAAGGTCGGCAATATCGATCGCTTGATCGAGCAGGCCTGCACGGGCGAAGTGCATATCATCTACATCACGCTGCCGCTACGGGCCGAGCAACGCGTGAAGAGTGTGTTGACCCGACTGGCCGACTCGACGGCGAATGTGTATCTGGTGCCCGACTTCTTCGTGTTCGAGTTATTGAACTCGCGCTGGACCAACATCGGCGGACTGCCGGCGGTGAGCATCTTCGAGAACCCGTTCTACGGGATCGACGGCGTGGTGAAACGTGTGGTCGATTTGGTGCTGGGCTCATTGCTGTTGGTAATGCTCGCAATACCGATGCTGATCGTCGCTCTACTCGTGAAGCTCACGTCGCGCGGGCCGGTGTTCTTTCGGCAGAAGCGATACGGCCTGGATGGCAAGCCGATCAGCGTCTGGAAGTTCCGCAGCATGACGGTCTGCGAGAATGGCCCGGTCGTGACGCAGGCGACCAAGAACGACGCGCGGGTCACGCCGCTCGGCGCGATCTTGCGGAAGACGTCGCTCGACGAATTGCCGCAGTTGTTCAACGTGATCGAGGGGAGCATGTCGCTCGTCGGTCCTCGGCCGCATGCCAACGCACACAACGAACACTATCGCAAGCAGATTCAAGGCTACATGCTGCGGCACAAGGTGAAACCGGGCATCACGGGCTTGGCCCAAGTGAGCGGCTGGCGGGGCGAGACCGACACGCTCGAAAAGATGCAAAAGCGCATCGAGTGCGACCACGCCTACATTCGCGATTGGTCGCTGTGGCTGGATGTGAAGATTCTGTTTCGGACGATCTTTACGGTGCTGTCGAAGCAGAATGCGTATTGATGGCGCGAAACCGCAAGCGAGGGGCACTACGGGACGATGTGGGGAGAGTGCGAGCGGTGGTTTGGGTGTTAGCGACGAGACGGCGCGAACTTGATCTTGTGGAGCAGGGGAATCGTTTCGCCCGTGGGACCGACGTAGCCGCTGAGGGTGGTGATCGCGCGGATCACGTGGTCGTAATGCAACTGGCGATCGCAAGCGAGTTCCACCTCGATCTGCGAACCCCAGCGATCGCGGCTGACGGCGTCGCCGACTAGCGCTCGAATCTCACGTTGCAACGCCGTGTAATCGACGCCAAACGAACGATCAACCAGCTGCAGGTCGACGAGTCGGCCCGAGTCGTCGGCGAGCATCGTCAAACGCAACGACGGCTCGATACTCTCGGCGGCGATACCCGGCGCAGCTTGCGGCAACTTGATATTGAAATCCCCCTCGACGGCAAAGACGCGAAAGGTCATCACGAAGAAGGCGAGCAGTTGGAACACGACGTCGATCATCGGCGTCATGTTTTGCTCGACTTTTTGCAACGGCGAACGAGTAGCGTGCAGCGACATGGGAACCTCCACGCGGAATGAAACGGATGTACCCGACTCATCGGGTCAATCGTCGCGTGGAGGGAGAGTTATTCGCGCCGTGAAATCGGTTCTGGTGTAGGCGCGAAACCGCAAGCGAGGGGCGTAACGGAACGAGATGGCGGGCGCGGAAGCAGAAGGCGGACGCGACTGCGTGAGAACGCGGTGAATGCTTGCGTTAGGACCGCGGCGAGGCGAACTTGACCTTTTCGATCAAGCGAATCACTTGTCCTTGCGCATTCATGTGACCGCTGACGGCCGTGATCGCTTTGATCACGTTGGTGTAGTGCAACGCGGGATCGCAGTCGAGTTCGACTTCCATCTGCGACGCCATCGAGCCCGGGCCAGTCGAGTTGCCGACGAGGCTCAGAATCTCGTTGTGCAACGTGGCGAAGTTAGTCCCCAGCGGACGATCGCCCATGTTCATCGATGCGAGCTGTCCGCCCGCACCGGCCTTCATCACCAGCTTGATGGGCGGGAACGGATTCTCGGAGACACCGGCGCTCGGGGCCGAGATCGGCATCTTGATATTGAAGTCGCCTTCGACCGTGGCGAGCTTGAACGTCATCACGAAGAACGCCAGCAACTGGAACACGACGTCGATCATCGGCGTCATGTTCTGTTCGACCTTGCCCGGCAAACCACCACCGCGACGCGCTTTCATAGGAGACTCGACCGTTCGGTATCAAAAAACGGAACTAAACTAAACCACCGCGACACTGTGCGACTAAGGCGTATCTTGCTTCGCCCGCAGCAGGAACTTCTCGAACTTCTTTTGCTGGCAGATCTTGATCACTTCCTGCACTTGGCCGGTGGGGGTCTCGGCGTCGGCGCGAATAATGATGTTGGCCTGCGATGGACTCTTCTTAGCACGTTCGATCAGTTGGGCTTCGATATCGAGCACGCGTCCCATGGCCGAGATCGGAATCTCGTCGGCCGAGTAGAGCACGGTGCCTTGCTTCGTCACCTGCAACGTGATCGGCGTATCGGGCATCCCCTCGGGCGGTTTGGCCAACACGCTGCTGGGCAACTGGATCCGGTCGTCCGAATCGCTTTCGGCAAAGTTAATCAGAATCATGAAGAACGCGATCAACTGAAACGTCATATCGATCATGGGCGTCATGTCGGCTTCGGCCGAAACGTCGCCCATCCCGGATGATCTTGCACGTGCCATGGTTCAATTCCTCCCGGCGAACAAGCTACGACAAACCGCGAGGATGGTTACTTCTTGGCACCGAAGCGGCTCATCAAACCTTCGCTGATCATGCCAATTTCGAGGATGAAGCGGGCCACCCAGTTCTTGAACAGACCGAACAAGAAGATGGCAGGAATCGCGAGCCACAACCCGATCAGCGTCGTCACCAGAGCCATTTGAATACCGAGCGCGAGTTCCGCCGGCTTGGGTTGCGTCGTGCTATTGGCGATGGTATC
>JAEUIL010000651.1 GCA_016794255.1 Planctomycetaceae bacterium
CACGGTGCCCGTGATCGTGGCCATGATCGACTGTTGCACGAAGCCATGCGCCGCACCGAAGAGAATGCTGGTCACCAAGATCGCCCGCCATTTGTTTCCCTGCCGTCGCAAGCCCGAGAGGATAAAGCCGCGGTAGGCCAACTCCTCGCAGATCGCCGGTGTCAGCGCAAGCACCAGAATCAACAGCGTCAGGTTCGGCGCTTGCGAGATGATTTTCTCGAGCGACTCGGTCAACTTCGGATCGATCGGGTACAACGCGCGGACCACGTGCGACGCCTTGATCACGAGCGGATGCAGTGCGACCGCCAACACGACCACCGCGGGCAGTGTGAGCCAATTCGGTCGTCGTAGCAACAACGTCTGCACCGGGCTGCGGGTCATGAACAACGTCATCAACAGCGCCGGCGTCAACACGACCGCGAGCAGACCGGCAATCGCCGACCGCATGACATCGTTAAAGTCGCCGGGCGCGGGCTGGGCAAAGCTCATGAAGAACCGCAGCACGAGAATGAGCATGCCACAGGCCACTCCTGCGGCGAGAGACGGCGTCTCCTCGCGATCACGGAACATGTGCCGCACCCACAGGCCAAAATCGAATCGTTCGCTTTCGCGAAACAGCACCGACTCGCTGTTGAACTGCTCGGTCGCCCAACGAATCGCGAGGTGGCAACAGAGCGTCGTCACCGCGATCACGGGCAACACGAAGGGCAACGCCTTGACGTACTCCCCCTCAAGCATCGAGCGCAGCAACAACATCACACCGGTCACGGGGATCAGGCTGTTCCCCAGGTTCAGCTCGACGCCCGGTGCCAGCGGCAGCACGACAAGCGGCAGCGTGATGAGCACCAACGGCATCAGGTAATACTGCCCCTCCTTGGTGCTTTTGGCAAAGGCGGCCAGCGCCAGACAGAGGGCACTGAACATGGCCGACATCGGGATCAACGCCACGGTCAACCACAGCGTCGCACCCACCGGCGGCGGCCCGATCTCGGGAATGTGCGAACTCACCGCAGCCCCCGTGAAGCCGATACTGGCAATGTTCAACAGCGCCGTGGCGATGCTGAAGACCATGATCGTGAGCAGCTTGCCCCAGACAATCTCGCCGCGTTGAGCCGGACTGCTGAGCAGCGTTTCGAGCGTGCCACGTTCCTTCTCGCCCGCACAGAGATCGATCGCCGGATAAAACGCTCCGGTCAGTGCCCAAATCAGCAGCAGAAACGGCAGGATCTTCGACCACACGGCCGCGTTGCGCTGCGAAGTCTCGGCCACATCGTGCTCGGTCACCGCGAACGGCCTCATGGCCGACACCGGGACGTCACGCTGAGCCAGATTTTCGCGAACAATCTCTTCGTTCCAGTTCTGCAACACGCGCGAGACCCGCAGATACGCGAGTTGCGACTTTTCTTTCGCGGTGCTGTAGATGATCTCGGGACTCGGCACGCCCGAGGCTGCGTCGGCCGTGTCTTTTTTGTCCCCCGAGGCCGGTACCTGCCCCTGCTTCAATCGTTTGCGAAAGGCACCGAGCCGGTCGGCGAAATCGTTCGGCACAATCACGACCGCTTCGAACGTTCCTTGGCCAACCATTTCCTTGGCCTTGTCGACGGTCATTTGGTTGTCGACGATCACGTGTAGCAGGTCGGCCTTGTCGACTTCGCCGAACCACTGCGACGCGAACTTGTCGTTCTCGATCAGCTTGGGCGACTCGGGCAGAGCCTCCACGCCCGAGACGAGCACGCGCGTCGCCTCTTCTTTCATGAACTGAATGACCTGAAACATGCTCATGCCCAAGAGCGGATACATGAGCACCGGCAGCACGAAGATCATGAACAGCGTGCGTCGATCGCGCAGCTGATCGCGGATTTCGCGCGACAGGATCAGGCGAATGTTGCGCCACGTCATACGATCGCCTCCGGCGCGTCGACGGTTTCGCCCGAATCTTTGATCAACCGAATGAACAGTTCTTCGAAATCGCGTTCGCCGTGCAGATCGGAAAGCTCGGCCAGCGACCCGCTCGCCAGAATCTTGCCGCGATGGATAATCGCGATGCGATCGCACAACTTCTCGACTTCCCGCATGATATGCGTCGAGAAAATGATGCACTTGCCATGCTCGCGCAGCTCGGCGATGGTTTTAATCAGCGCGCGAGCGACAAGCACATCAAGGCCCGTGGTCGCTTCATCGAACACGACCACCGGCGGATCATGCACCAAGGCCCGCGCGATCGAGACCTTCTGCTTCATGCCGGTCGACATTTTCGCTCCCAGCAGATCGCGGATCTCGTTCATCTTCAGCCGCTCGAACAGCGTTTCCATCCGCGCGTGCAGCGTATCGTCATCAAGGCCATAAAGTCGGCCAAAATACTCGACCATTTCCCAGGCGGTCATCCGGTCGTAAACGCCGGTATTCATCGAGACGAAGCCGATTTGATGCCGCACTTGGGCCGGTTGCGTGACCACATCGTAGCCGTTGATCATCGCCGTGCCGCCGCTGGGGGTGAGCACCGTCGACAGAATGCGCAGCGCGGTCGTCTTGCCGGCGCCGTTGGGACCTAAAAGCCCGAAGATCTCGCCGGGCACGGCATCGAAGCTGACACCGCCCAAGGCCGTGAACCGCCCGCGACGCAAGTCTTCGTAGTGCTTGGTCAGTTCGCGGACGTGGATCATGGGGCAAACGCACAGCGGGAACGGAATTCAACAGTCCCCAATTCTACCCCATCGGCGAATTGTGGGCCGGAGAATCTAACCCGTTACGAACACGATCAGCGCAACTTTAACAATTTCAACGACCTCGTCCCCTGCCCGCGGCGCGGATCGCAACGGTTATGCGACCCCCGCGGCGGCGAGCGCGGGTTGCTCGTCGATCAGTTCGTAGAACACGTTGCGTTGACGCGGGATGTAGCCCGCCTCGCGAATCGCGCCGCGAATTTGTTCGAGCGTCAGATGATGCACCGTGCCGGCCGAGGCGACGACGTTTTCTTCGATCATCAAACTTCCCATGTCGTTCGCGCCGTACATCAGCGCGAGCTGACCGACCTTCAACCCCTGTGTGACCCAACTCGATTGAATGTTCGCGAAGTTGTCGAGGTACAACCGCGCGACCGCTTGCGTCTTCAGATACTCGACTGCACCGAGCTTAGGGATGTGCGCCAGATCGGTGTGCTCGGGCTGGAACGTCCAGCAAATGAAGGCGGTGAACCCGTGCGTCTCGTCTTGCAACTGACGCAGCCGGTCGAGATGCTCGATCCGCTCGGCCAGCGTTTCGACGTGACCGAACATCATCGTCGCCGAGCCGTGACCACCGAGCTCGTGCCACGCACGACAGACCGCGAGCCACTCGTCGCTCATCGCCTTGCCGCGGGTAATTTCTTTGCGTACGCGGTCGACCAAAATCTCGGCCCCGCCGCCGGGCAGAGACCCGAGGCCCGCGGCCTTGAGGCGTTCGAGAATCGTCTTCACCGGCAGCTTGGTGAGCTTGTGCAGGGCCCAAATCTCGGGCGGGCTGAAGCCGTGTATGTTCAGCTGCGGAAAACGGCCTTTGATCCGCTGCAACATCTCCTCGTACCATTCGATCGGCAGCTCGGGGTTCATGCCGCCTTGCAGCAAGATTTGATCGCCACCCAAGGCCAAGGTTTCGTCGATCTTCGCGGCGATCGTATCAAACTCGAGCGTGTACCCCTCGGGACTCTTCGGCTTGCGATAGAACGCACAGAAATCGCAGACCGCCGAGCAAACGTTCGTGTAGTTGATATTGCGATCGATGTTGTACGTGCGATACGGCTCGGGATGCAGACGGCGCGAGACCGCATCGGCCGCGCGCGCGAGCGCGAGCAGGTCGTGTGACTCGAGCAGCTGCAAACCTTCGGCAGGCGTGATGCGTTCGCCGGCGACGGCTTTATCCAGCACTTTGGCAATCGGAGCAACCAATTTCCACCCCCGGTGGAGCAAGTCCTAGTTTAAGAGCAAGCTGATAATAGGTCTCGAGACCACGCAACTCGCGCGATCCGAGAAAGAAATACAAGTTGTCGCGGAGATATGCCAGGCACTCGGGCCTGGTGAGCCCCAAGAGCGGTGCTTCGCGCGCGGCGATCTCGTCCAAGTGTGCCAAGCCGAAATCGCGTGCCCGGCTGAGATGCGTTTCGACATCGCCAAGCTCCACGCCGGGTCGAGCCACCCACATCGCGAAGACGAACGGCAACTCGGCCCATCGGCACCACTCGTCGCCCAGGTCCCAGACTTCGACAAACTTACCCGTCGGCGAGTGCATGGCTCGATCGCCGATGAGCAGCACCGCGTCGGCCGTGGTCGCGTCGAGACCGGAACCGATCGCGAGCGGTTCGAGCTGCGGACGAATGCCGTGTCGCTCGTGCAACAAAATCTTCGCCAGCGCCGCGCTGGTGCGCGAGCCTTCGTCGAGCGCCAGCGTTTCCACCTGGGCCGGCGGCTTGCGGAAGAACAGCTTCACGCTCAGCACCGGACCGCGACAGCCGATGCAGGCGTCGGAGATGATCGTGTACTTGGGGTTCTGGAAGAACTCGACCGAGGGGATCAACGCCACGTCGAGCTCACCCCGGGCCAACCGGTCAGCCAGCCGGCTCGGCAGGTCGAGCATGAGGTCAATGTGCGGGGCGGCCGTGGTCAGGCCGTGGATCAGCGGCTTGGTATTGAGGTAATTGACCGCCCCCACGCGGATCCGCGACGACTGTGTGTTGTGGCCTAACATACGCTGGATTCTAACGTTAGGTGAAAAAGGGCTCAACCGCCGATCGGACGGGATGTTCCGGCCAAGCGTTTCGGTATGGGTCGGGTAACCTCTCGCGAAAAGAACCGCAGCCGGGACCGGGCGGATAACGGCGTAGAGAATCGAGCTTGCCACAAATCGGGACGGCGCAGATGATTAGGGCCGTCGGCGTTTGAGTTTCGTAAGCAAGGAGGCTTCGTGCCATGCGGATGATTGGCCAAGGATGGTCGTCGTGGATGTTGTTGAGTGCCATCTTGATGGCGTCGGTGAGCGGATGTAGTAAGTCGACCGAATCCGCCCCCGCGGCCGCTGCTCCGACCACGCCGCAAACCGCCCCCGTCGGCGATCGCTATGCCCGGCAGGTCGATGCTCCCACCGAGCCCGCGCTCGCCCATGTCGCGCTGCCCGAGGTGAAGCAGCAGCCGACGCCGTTCGTCGTGATCAAAACGACCGAAGGCTCGTTCAAGCTGCGGCTCGATACCGAACATGCCCCGCGCACGGTTTACAACTTCGTCGCCTATGTGAACAGTGGGCACTACACGAACACGATCTTCCACCAAGTCGAGCGTGGCTACGCGATCCTCGGCGGCGGCTTTACCGAAGACATGCAAGAGAAGCCGAGCCGCTATGCGATTCCGAACGAAGCGACGAACGGCCTGAAGAATCGCCGTGGCACGATCGCCATGGCCCGCCGGATCGACGATCCGCACAGCGCAACATGTCAGTTCATCATCAATCTGGTCGACAACCCGTCGCTCGATCATCAAGGGCCCGAGCCCGAGAAGTATGGCTTCTGCGTATTCGGCGAAGTGGTCGAAGGTTTCGAGACGCTCGACAAAATTGCGGCGGCCGAAGTGCGCGACGTTGAAGGCTTCGTCAAGCTGCCGGTCAAGCCGATCAAGATCACGGGCATTCACACGTTGCGTTAACGACGCTTCGACTTACTGGGTGCTGGCGGCGGACTGACGAGTTGCTCGCGCAGTTGCTTCAACGTGTAGATTTTCCCGGTCGGTTCGTTGAACTTCGCGCCGCCCGGTGCTGCGGACAGTTCTACACCCGCCGCCCGACCACCCTCGGCCTGGGCCAAATACTCGATCAGCTTGTAGCCGTCGGGACCGTCGATCAAGCGATCGAGCAGTTGCCGACCGTCGGGCAATCGCGACAGATGATCGAGCCGATCGAAACCACCGGGCACCGCCGACACTTGTGTCGCCAATGATTGTCCCTTCGGCGTGCGGAGCTTTTGCACCAACACGTGAGCGTCGGGCAATGTCGCCGCGAGGATCGCCGCCTTGCGATCGGACTTCCAGCCGTGGCTTTCCAGTGCGCCAAGCAACAGCAGCGCGTCGGTATGCGTGATTAACGACGTCTCGCCAAGTCGCAGACGCTTGGCTTCGCGCGTGAAGTGGGACTCGACCTCGCGAAATGAGACCGGCGGTTTAGCCCAAGCCGTGCTCAGGGCACTCATGGCGAGCCACGAGCCGGTTAACTGGAACCACGTGCGACGTTGCATGAAATTCATCACAAATTGGCCCGCAGAATCGGTAGGTTGCAAAGTGTTTCTCGTAGCCGAATTCGCCAGAATTCGGGCGTCCTTTGACAGGGCCACTACCCGAACTCTGGCGAGTTCGGCTACTCTGAAATTCCGCCATGACGTGGCAGACCTGCGCGGCATTCTGGTATCGTGAACGGCCGTCGATTGTTGAGCCGTTCCTTCGCTTGATTTCCGCTATGGCCACCCAGGTTTACGCTGTCGATCGACCCGAGTTGCCGCCACTGGCGATGTCGGATCGATTTCGTCACGAGATCACTTATTTCATGAGTTTGCCGGATGAGCCGGGCGTGCCGAAGTTGCCGCCCGGCGAATACTGGGTGACCACGGCGCGAACGCGCGAACTGCTCGACGACGGCATCTTCACGCTCGTTTCGCCGCTTGATTCGGCTCACCCGGCCGAGATCGAACTGAGCGAAGAACAAGAGACGTGGCTCGAGTGGATGTCCGCCAATGGCGTGCAGCACATCCGCCTCGTGTGAACCGAGGACGCGCCACCGGGGAAATCCCCAGGCCTAAACCACAAATCTTCGGACACGGACGCCAAGTGCGGACACCGTCAGCGGTTAACTCGTGCGAAGCAAATGGCATGGCCACTGACCACGTCATTTTGACTGCTAGCACTTTAGCGATTTCGGTTACGATTTCGCTCAACCGGGCAAATCGAATTGATTCACAATCGCAAAAGAGCTAACCTGCGATCCTGGGAATTGCTCGCGCGTTCCACCGGCCGTTCGGCCTCAATTCAACGCAGCGCGAGCGCGACGATCGGCTCTCTGCGAGCGGACCGTCCGGTGCGACAGATGTGAGACAAGGAGATCCCGCGATGTCGGACACCGCTGATTTCGTGCAGGAATGCCCCACATGTGGGCGGCGTTTGCATATCCGCGTCGAATATCTGGGCCGTGTCGTCTGCTGCAACCACTGCAAAGGCAAACTGTTGGCTAGCGATCAACCGCAAGAAGCGATGCCCAGCGACTCGGGCATTGGGCTGATCATGCGCGCCGAAGAACTCCTCGAGTTGGCCGAGCAACGCAAAGCGCGGCCGCGATAAGCTGCGTGATCGAATCCAACCAGCGTCAGGCCAGGCGTTCCGCGTCTGGCCTTTTTCATGCGCTGAGGGTGAGGAAGCGGGGGGAGAATTTGACAAAATCATGACGAACAAAATCATGGGCACACGACCGACGCAGTTATTCCCCTGAAATGTCTTTCACGATTTTGTGCGACATGATTTTGACTAATGTATTCCTGCGGCATGATTCGACCGCCGTGTTCTACGATTCCGTCAACGAATCGAGATCGCGGAAGAACTCGGGATACGTTTTGCTCGTGCAGCCGGGATCGCGAATGACGACGCCGGGGACACGCAGACCGGTCAAGGCCATGCTCATCGCCATGCGATGATCGTCGTAGGTATCGATCTCGGCACCATGCAATGGAGCGGGCGTGATCGTGAGTCCGTCAGCAAACTCGTCAACCTGAGCGCCGAGCTTGCGGAGCTCCGTGGCCATCGCGGCCAGGCGATCGGTTTCTTTGTGACGGATGTGCGGCACGCCGGTGATGGTCGTGGGCCCCTCGGCAAAGATCGCCACAGCCGACAGAGTTTGCACCGTATCGCTGATGGCGTTCATGTCAGCGGTAATGCCGCGGAGCTTGCCGCCGCGCACGGTGATCGACTCTTCGCGCCAGGTGACTTGGCAGCCCATCCGCTCGAGCAGATCGACCATCCCGACATCGCCTTGCAAACTGTGGCGCGACAAGCCCGCCACGGTGATCTCGCCGCCGGTGATCGCGGCTGCGGCGAAGAAATAGCTCGCGGCAGATGCGTCGGGCTCGATCGCGTAACGCAATCCACGATACTGGCCGCGGGGAATCGTGAAGCGGGCGAGACTTTCGTCGTGCGGCACGTCAACGCCGAACGCCCGCATGACATCCAGCGTCATGGTCACGTACGGCTTCGAGACCAGCTCCCCTTCGACGATCAATTCGACGGGCGACTTCGCATACGGAGCCGCTTGCAGCAGACCGCTGAGAAACTGACTCGACACATCGCCGCGCACTCGGGCCACGCCTCCTTTTAGTCCCGACGCGCGAATCACGACCGGCGGACAATCGGTGCCCGCCTCACTGACGGCATCGGCCCCAAGTTGCCCGAGCGCCACGAGCAAGTCACGAATGGGCCGTTCGCGCATGCGGGCTGTGCCGTCGAGCCGATAGGTACCCTCGCCAAGTGCGACGAGCGCGGCGAGAAACCGGACCGTCGTGCCGCTGTTGCCGATGAACAGATCGGCTTGAGCCCGTGGAATCGCGCCGCCGCAACCCTGCACACGCAATTCGCGCTTGGCGAGATCGACCGCCACGTCGATCCCCAGCCGACCGAGCGAGTCGATCATCACGCGCGTGTCGTCGCTATCGAGAGCGCCGGTGAGTACCGATTCGCCCGTGGATAGCGCGGCGCAGGCGAGTGCCCGATTCGTGATACTCTTCGAGCCCGGCGGACGGATGGTGCCGAATAGCGGACCCCGGGGCGTGATGGCAATGGACGGTGTCACGTTACGGCTTCGCCACCTTGAACAGGTGTTGATCGCCACGCACGTACAACGCGCCGTCGGCGATCGCCGGTGTGGCGACGACCGGCTCGCCGAACTTGTTCTCGCTGACGATCTCGCCTTCCTTGCCGAGCTTGAGCACCTGTCCGATGCCGTCGCGATTGACGACGTAAAGATGATTGCCCGCCACGACTGGCGTGGCCCAAAACGATCCCTTGAGCCGGGCACGCCACGCGACTTCGCCATCTTTCGTGTTCGCCGCGGTCAGCGCACCGGCACCGTTGATGACCAGAATCTGGTCGTCGACCACGATCGGACTCGGGGTCCCGGGCGAGAGTTTGTTGTTCGACCACAACACCTCGGGCGAGGTGCTACCGCTGCTCGCGCGGACTGCCGTGATGCCGTCGCTGGGGATGAACGCAATGTCGCTCGAACCGACCGACGACGGAATGCCCGAGCAGGTCTTGTCGAAAGTCCACAGTTGCTTGCCCGTGACGGGATCATGGGCCGTGAGGCGATCGGTCGATTGCAGCAGCACCACGGCCTTCCCATCGACGCCGCTCATCACCGTGGGCGAAGTCCAGCACATGTCGGCCTTGCGGGCATGTTTCCATTTCGTCTCGCCGGTATAGGCGTCGATGCCGGCCGCGAAGGACTCGCCTTTGTTCTCGACCTGCACGATCACGGTTTGACCAATCACCAGCGGCGACGACGACATCCCCACGTCATTCGCTGCGGTCGGATAGTCATATGTCAGCCCACGATACCATTTCAGATTGCCGTCGAGGTCGAGACAAATGAGATCGTTCGACGAAAAGAACGCGAAGATATGCTGACCATCGCTGGCAGGCGAACAAGCGGCAACGCTGCTCGACGGATGGCAAAAGGTGCGGCCGGTGGCCCAGAACTGGCGTTCCCAAGCGAGCTTGCCCGAGGCGGCGTCGAAGCAGTGAACGTGCAGCCGTTCTTGCACCGCGCCGCTGGCCGAGGTGGCGATCACTTTGCCGCGCACGACGATCGGACTCGACACGCCGCGACCGGGCAGCTTGTGCTTCCAGGCAATGTTCTTCGAGTCGCTGCCGTCGGCCTGCTCACCCACGTTCCACTCGGTGGGCACGCCCGAGTCGGTGACGACGGCCCGTTGGTCGTTGCCGCGGAATTGCAGCCAGTCGGCGGCGTGGAGCGGCGCGAAACCGCAAGCGAAGGTCAGGGCCGTGAGCAGGAGGTGATGAGCTTTCATCATAAAGCCGCGACCGTTGGTCGCACTCTTCGTGAGTAGGTGAGTAAGTGTCATTACTTGGCGGCGACGCGGTCTTGGGACAAGATCGCGGTGCCGGTGGCGTCGCAGACGCGGAGTTGGAACTCCCAATCTTGCGCCCAGTTTTGCGTCTGCTCGTTCTGCAAGACTTTGACCAGGATCGCGTTCTTACCAGCCTTGAGCTTGCCGCGACCGATGTACTGATCGATCTTGGTGCCCGAGTGATACACGTTGCGGCCGTCGACCAACGTGCCGTTGACCCACAACTTGAACGCACAAATGCAACCCACGCGAAAATCGACGGCCATCTCTTGCGGCGCGACGAACTCGGTGTACGCATAGCCGGTGACCCCGTTCGCTTTGCCGAGCGCCTTGTTGAAGTCGACCTTGCCGTGCGCGTCGGTCGTGGCGTGGTCGATCCACTTCACCGGCTTGTCACCCTTGCCAGGGTACTCGGCGTCGAGGCGAATCTCTTTCTCCGGCGGATACACGACATCGAACGCACTCTCGCCGGTGTTGTCGAAGGGCCCGATCAGCTTCCAATTCATCACGAAGCCGAAATGCGTCGGCAGATCGACCGTCACGCCTAAGTTCTTCAACTCTTTGGTCAACAGCTCGATTTGATCGAGATCGCGCGAGCCCGTAAACGCTTGGCGATACGCTTCGATCGCGGCGGGCTTGGACGATTCATCCTTAGCGAGCGACGTGGCTTGATCGATCAAGCGCTGCACGGCATCGCGGCGCAGTTCGGTGCTCGGATCGTTGATGAACGTCGGCACGAGCCGATCGGGCGCGGCGGCGTCGAACCGCGTGATCACTTCAAACGCCAACCGGCGAGCCCGGGGACTATGCGACGTGTCTTTGAGAAACGATTCAACGGCCGACAGCGGCGCGGGGGACTTGGCGCTGAGCGTGCGATCGACGACCACATCGACAGCAGCACGCAGGTAGTTCGCGCCGAGCGGGTTGGCCTCGTCAAGCCCGGCGAGCAGCGTCGTCAATTCGTTCGCGTTCGCCTGCGCCGCCACGGACCACGCCCGAGTCGCCGCTTGGTTGTCGACACCTTCCTTGCCCAAGGATTGCAGCGACTTCACCGCTTCATCGACCGGGCCGGCAAGCGACGCCACGGTGAATAAGCAGACAAGGCTAACAACACACGCGACCAAAGCGGTTTTCATGGCAGGCAACAAGGCAGGAGGAGGGAGCAGATCGATCCAAACAATCTAATCCACCGCACCGGCCATTGCCAAGCATCAAGGCCCGTCGAAAAAGAGTATCCATCACGCTCCGCGTGATGAGAATTGAAATCAACCCCGCCACGGGCATTCTGCGAAATAGTGAGTCCTCACCGCGACACATCACGCGGAGCGTGATGGATACTTTGCGGTTGCGGGGCGTGGATGGGGCGACAAGATCGGCGAGTCGGCCGGGTCGCGACGGAGCGCGTGCTGGCCGTTGGTCGCGAGGTGATGATCGTGCGTGTCCTCGGTCGCTGGTTCTTCACGCGGCTCGGGGGCGTGGCCCGACGTCAGCTTGAGCAGCGATGGAAGCATGATCAGCGAGGTGAACATACAGCACGTGATACCGATCGTGAGCACGCGGCCCAGACTCTGCAAACCTTGGTGCGACGCGATCATGAGTGCGCCGAAACCGACGATCGTGGTCAAGCCGTCGACCACCACGGCCACGGTCGTCGAAGGGGACATGCTGAACCCGCCACGCTGCAAACGCCAGTCATGAATCACATGCACGCCGTAGTCGATGCCGATGCCGAGCACGAGCGGCAGCGCGATCATGTTGGCCGGGTTCAACGGAATGTTGAGGATCCCCATGATGCCGAACATCTGCACCACGCCAATGCCCAACGGCAGCGCCGCGAGCAACGTGTCACGCACATTGCGGAAGTCGAAGAACAACAGCGACAGGATCACGATGAACGAGTACAACGCGGCCCGTTCGTAGCTCGATTTCATGTCGAGCGAGGCCTCGTACGCTTGCACCGGATTGCCGGTCGCGCGGGGATCGACGCTCCGGACATCGCCCACGAACCTGGCCAATGCGTCCATGTCCCAAATGTTGCCGCGGCCGTAGATCTTCATCAAGAATCGATCGTGCTGACCGACGAAGCGCGAGACCAAACTCTCGGGCAAGTCGCTCAGTTCCGGCGGCTCGGGCGTGGCCATCGAGCGGAGCAGATACAAACGGCTGAGCAGATCGCCGGCCATGTGCTGCTGAAAACTCGACAGCAGAGCAAAACAATCTTGAGTCGGCAGCCGGCGAAGGTGATCGCGCACGAGTTCCAATTGCCGCGCCGTGCGGGACAAGTGGTGAGCGGTGGCCGTTTCTTGAGCCATGCCTAGGGCGCGACCCACTTCCTCGGGACCATCGACCGGGATCAGCGGCGGTCGCTCGGGCAGATTGGCGAGCCGTTGCTGCACACGAGCAATCACGGGCTGCTTGACTTCGCCATCGGTCGGCAGCAGCGAGACGATGTCTTCGACCCGTTCGACGCTCGGCAACTCGACCAGCTTCGCCTTGCGAGCCAGCAGCTCGTCGCGATTGGCCGACATCGACACAGCGTACCACACGCTTTGGTTCGTCTCTTTGAGCAGCTTGTGTTCGAGCTTGACGCTCTCCAATCCCTGCGCCTGCAAGTTGAGCAAGTTGTGATCGTACCACAGCCGACCCAACCCGAGACTGACGACGAACGTGAACAAGCACGTCGACATCAACAATCGCTTCGGATTCTCCAGCAGCGGTTCGATCCAATCGTGAATCGCCAGCGGCTCGGGCATTTTGAGCCCGATGCCACTGCGATCGACGAGCAAGATGCACGCGGGCAGCACGATCAACTCAGCCACGCAGCAGATGAGCACGCCGCCACCGGCGATGATGCCCAACTCGGCGACGCCGGTGAAGCTGGTCATACCGGCGGTGAAGAACGCCGCGGCGGTGGTGAGCGCGCCGGTCAAAATCGCTGGGCCGATGCCGACAGTCGTCCGCAGCAGCGCGTCTTTGGTATCGCGGTTCTGATTGCGAACTTCGATGTATCGCGAGGCGTAATGCACGCCGTAGTCAATGCCGATACCGATGAGCGTGGTGGTGAACGATACGCTGAGAATGTTCAGGTGTCCCACGGCCAACGTGACATAGCCGAACGCCCAGGCCATCGCCAAGAGCAGCACCAGATTGGCCATGATGGCGTGCCGCAGACCGCCGAATCCGGCGATGAACAGAATCGCCACGCCGCCGAAAGACAGCAGACTGGCCCAGAGCATCGAGGTCTGACTCTCGCGCATCTCGTCGTTTTCCATCACCGGCAGACCGGTCAGGCCGATGGTCACGAGCGGATGTTGCGTCTGCGTTTGTGCGACGACCGCGCGGAGCTTATCGACCGCTTGGGTGCCGCGGGCGAAACCTTCGTCGTCGGCATGCACGAGTCGCAACAGCACGAAGCCGAGCTTGCCTTCGTTGGTGAGCAGGTACTCGCTGCTGAGTTCGCTGAGTGTGCCGAACGATTGCGGCATGCCGGGAAACGGCGATTGATAACCTTTGCGATGATGCACGAGGTTGTAGAGACTGTCGCTGATACGTTCGAGTTCGCCCAGCGGACGCTGGGCCAACCCGGGCTGACCGCTTTGGGCCGCCATGTGGGCCCCTTGCGACAGCGATTGCAGCAAGTGACCGAGATTGAGCCGCGCCCACTGACCATCGACGATTGGGGCCGATTCGTTGACGAGACTCTCGACGTTGTTCAGTTCCTCGGCCGACAGATAGTGCAGGCCTTTTGAGCGGATCCGCTGCAAGTCGACGCCATGCAAGATCGCGGTGAATAGCCGATCCTCGCGGCCCAGGGCTTGCGAGATTTCTTCGAGCACCGGAACGACCGTTTCGCGATCGGGTCCTTCGACCACAACCACAGCGTCGTCTTCGTCGCCAAACTCTTGCGTGTACTCGACCCAGAGGCGGTTGTAATCGCTATTGGGATTGATGAGGTCGGCGCGACTCGTGCGATAGCCCAACTTGGCGAACGCCAGCCAAGTGGACGCAACTGTCAGCAAGAGGGCGATGACAATCGTCGCGACGGGATAACGCAGCGCCAGCCGAGTGCCGGCCAAAAGCGGCTTGGCCAACAGCGGCACTTTGTCCAACGATACGGCGTGGTCCGTCATGAAGCGCTTCCGTGCGCGGCGACAGCAACGTCACCGACGTGGATCGAACCGGCCGGCCATCCATGGCCGAGCGCGTCTTGCGAATCGAGCGCAGAACACGCCTCGAAAGCGCGCTGTGCGGGGGCGGAATTGTAGCCGCAATGCGCAGCGCGGAACAAGACGATTCGCCGGTCGTTGCTAGCAAGCCAGGGATGACCTCGGGTGAAAATTCACAGCGTGCTTGCAACGCTTGCAGTGAACCGCGGCACGAGTAAGATCGCGAATAGGTGCGAGGTCGACAAACGCTTGCCCCAAGGAACCAAGCCATGATTGAGATTCTGATCGGCCTGATGATTCCTGTCGTGATCGTGGCGGTGATCGTCGTCAACGTGGTGCGGCGCAGTTGGCAGATGCGGGAACTGTGCGAGCAGGGCATCGAAACTAGCGGGCAGGTTATAGAGAAGCGGAAGTTACCGCGTCGTCGCGTTTCACCGCGTCGATACAAGCTCGTGTATTGCTACACCGATCAGGCCGGCGTCACGCACACTCACACGTCAGTCGTGTCGGACACGCTGTACGCAGGTCTTGAAATCGGCAGCCCGATCGCGGTGGTCTATTCCACCAAACGCCCAGACGTGAGCACTCCGAAATACTTGGTCGACGAATGTCGCGGAGCGCTCGGTAAGTAGCGTTTACTGAGAAGTGTGTGTCCTACTCCGGCAGCGGCTTGCCTTTGGTCTCGGGAGCAAACGGCAACGCCAGCAAGCCGAGCAAGAAGACCGCGCACATGGTCACGCCAGCATACCGCATCGCTTCGCCGCCGTAGTCCTTATACACCACGCTCGTCAGTTGACCGAAGATGAACGGTCCCACCGCGGCCACAAAGCGACCTACGTTGTAACAGAACGACGTGCCGGTGCTCCGCAGCCGAGTGGGGAACAACTCGGGCAGATAGATCGCCAAGATGCCGAAGAGCGACAGCAGACAGACGCCCATGATCGGGATCAGCCAGAACACATCGTCGCGGCTGTCGAAGAACCAGAACACGCTGGCCGTGCTAATCATGCCCAGCACAAACGCGATCGCAAACGCGGCGCGACGCCCGAGGCGTTGAGCAAACACGCCCGCCAAAATCATGCCGAAGAATGCACCGACGTTGAGCATCAACGACGTGATACCGGCCCAGAGTTTAATTTGGCCTTCGAGTTGCAGGCCCGACATCCCCTCGGCCGTAAAGCTGGTCCGGAACACGGCCTTTTGCAACTGCACGCTAAAGAAGCCAATGCCCCACAAGCCGACCACCGCCGCAAAGCCGATCGCCAAACCGACCAAGGCGTGATGACGGAACACGGGATTGCCGAACAACTCGGCGTACGATCCGCGTTTGACGGTCTTGCCGTCATCGCCGGTCGCCTGCCATCGTTCGGGCTCTTTCAATCGACGACGCACGACAATCGCTAACAGCGCGGGCAACGTGCCGATGCCGAACGCGATGCGCCACGGGCTAAGCGCATATCCGCCGGGCAACGTCAGCCCTTCGAGATAACCGTGCTGTTGTAGATAGCCGAGTAACATATAAGTGAGTGCCGCCGTGCAATTGCCGACTGCCGACAATGCTTGCAGCCACGACAACGCATAAGGCCGAGCGCGATCGGGCATCACCTCAGCCACGAGCGCCACGCCCACGGCAAACTCGCCACCGACTCCTAACCCCGTCAGGAAGCGGAACACTTTGAACCAAAAGATGTCTTCGACGAACACCGACAAGCCGGTGAAGATCGAGTAGAGCAAGATCGTCATCAGCATCGTCTTCACACGTCCGATGCGATCGCCCAAGATGCCAAAGGTCAAACCGCCGGTCGCCCAACCGATCAAGAACCACATCGTTGCCTTGCCGCCATGACTGGCCACTTGGGGATCGGTCGGCGGCAAATTCATGAGTTCGGCCACCGCTTCATCGCGGGCCAGCACGAACAACTGCTGATCCATCGTGTCGAACAACCACCCGAGCGCGGCCACCGCGAACACGAACCAGTGATAGCCCGTCAGTTCTTTGTACCAAGGACCTTGTTGCGAAACGGCGGTGCTCATCGCGGCGGGCTCGACGACTAGAGGTGGGATGCAGAGCGAGTCAAAAAAACAGGCAGACGGGCAATCACAACACACCGCGCTAGCACCGTCAAGTACGCAAGTTTGTCGCGCGGGGCGAATGTCGAGATTCGATAGAATGCCCCACCCACAGGATCGCCACGACCCACAAAAAAACCGATGGACGCGGGTCCATCGGTTTGAAGTTCAGATTTGATATTAGGATGACCAGTAAGCGCTACGGGTTCGACGGCTGACCGCCGAGTTGGGCCAAGACCTGCAGCACGCCGTTCAAATGGGCCAGCCGCGGGCCAAATCGATCGACGAACTCGCTCAGCATGAACTCGCCGTCGGTCAGCGCCTCGGCGTTTTCGATCACTTCTTCAGTCATCGTATGCAAAAACGCGGTTTGCACTTGGCTGAGCGCCTCGGCAGCCGTGCGGCACTTGCCGGCCAACTCGGGATTGGCGTTCTTCCACTGCTGCAATTCTTGGTTCCGCTGGCGTTGATTCGCCGCCATTTGGTTGACCATCTCTTCGAGCAGTTCGTTTTGACGGTCTTGAGCAGTGACCAACTCCCGCATCAGCCGGACCATTTCGGTCTCGTGGCGTTCGGGAGCGTGGTGGGCATGGGTATGCGTGGTAGCCGCAACCTCGACGGGGGGGAAAATCGTCGGGGGAGTAACGCGTTCCGGCATTCCTGGGGTTCCTTTCCGCTTTGGTTGAAGCCTCAGTATATCCAGCACAACCTGAATGTCGAGAAAATGTTTTGCTCGTCAAAGCATAAACTGTAGGGGTTATGACGATTGCGACTAGCCGTCGACCTAACTCACCTAAGCATTTACCCCTAATGGACTTACTGCCAAGGTTAAAGTCGCAACTATGGCTGCCCGATGGTTACCAACGGCTCTGCAAGGATGCAGCGCCGCGACCCCCGCTCGCTCGTAGACCCATCCTCCACGCAAGGACACGTCGTGGCGTCGAATGCTGAGGGGACCCCAGGTAGCCGGACCGCGAAAGCGCCGACCGCGGTGGGGTTCGTTACCGTTGTGCAGCATGACCAGCATGGTCTGTTTGGCGGTCTGTTGGTGCTCAACACCGCCGGCCGACCGCTCGAGTTCCACTGCACAGCGCCGCTCAAGCCGAACCGCGCTCAAGAGATCCTCTTCGGACCAACGCTGCAACCGTATCTTTTCGGCGAGCAGATCGCGAAGACGCTAATTGTCCAAGTCCAGGACAAACTGTGCGCCGCGCTCACCGATCTCGAACCGGTCCTCGCCGCCCGCGATCTCGTCGAGATTCCGCTGGTGCAGGTGCAACCGCCGGTCGACGAGCCGAGCAAGGTGACCCAGTTGCGCTTCGACGCTCCGCACGGCGGACCCAATCGGCCCGGCTTGTTCCGCTTGGGACGCTATTCACTCGTGACCGCGGTAGGTCGACCGGATGACGAAGCATTGGTCGTCACACGTTTGCAAACGGCCGTCGAGCGGCTCGATCTCTACGAACCGTTCGGACGCATTCGCGAAGCGATCGACGAGGCGCAACGGAGCGGACGATGAACGACGGCCTGCTCCCCGTGACGCATCAAGTCGCTAGCGCGCCGCTTGAGACGGTCGAGCTCAATCTGTCGCCGCTGGCCATTACCGTGGTCGAGCAACAGCGGTTCGACACTCCCGGCGTGCTCGAAACGATGCGCGTGGTGCCGACGATGCTTGAGCCTCGCACGATGAGCCTGCCCGTGCGACCGCCGCAGCTCAAAGTGCGCAGTTTCGTGTTCCCCATGCCGGGACAGTCGGTCCTGAAACCGCCGCCGAGCACGGCCAAACCCGCCGCCTCGGCCACCTCACCTAACACCGCGAGCCCTGAGTCGCCAACGAAAACCGCAGCCGATGAGCTGCGCAAGTTCACCCGCATCAAACCGCCGGGGGACGTCATCAAGCTCGAAGACCGACTCTTCTACGTGTTGCAACCGCCGCTGGAAACGGTCATCACCGGTGGCACGCTCGAGTTCCCGTTCCATCCGTTTCCGTATCAACTCGAAGGGATCGCGTTTCTTTACCCGCGTGAAGCCGCCGTGCTGGCCGACGAGATGGGCCTGGGCAAAACGATGCAAACGATCTCGGCCATCCGCTTGCTGCTGCACGCTGGCGAAGTGCAGTCGGTGTTGATCGTCTGTCCCAAGCCGCTTGTGACCAACTGGCAACGCGAGTTCCACGCCTGGGCGCCAGAAGTGCCGCTGACCGTGATCGAAGGCGACGCCGCGAAGCGCCGTTGGCAATGGGAGCTCGCCGACTGTCCGGTCAAGATCGCCAACTATGAACTACTGCAGCGCGATCGTGAGATGATCGAGCGACCCGACGCGCGGTTCGACCTGGTCGTGCTCGACGAGTCGCAACGGATCAAGAATCGCAACAGCACGACGAGCGAAATCGTTCGCTCGATCCAGCGGCGACGCTCGTGGGCCATGACCGGCACACCGGTCGAGAATCGAGCCGAGGACTTGGTCGGCATCTTCGAGTTTCTCGCCCCCGGGTATCTAAAGCCCGAGATGAAACCGAGTCACATGGGACGGCTCGTGTCGGACTACGTGATCCGCCGCACGAAAGACAAAGTGCTCACCGATCTGCCGCCGAAGATGTTTCGCGACGCCGAGATCGAACTCACGCCCGAACAACGCTCGACGTATCGCACGGCCGAGGAAGAGGGTGTCCTGCGGCTGACCAACTTGGGACGCGAGATCACGATTCAACATGTGTTCGAGCTCGTGCTGCGACTCAAGCAGATTTGTAACTTCGATCCGGTCACGGGTGAGAGTGCCAAGCTCGAACGTCTCGCGGCCGACTTGGAAGAGGTGGCCGACAGCCGCCGCAAGGCGATCGTGTTCAGCCAATGGACCGAGACGCTCGAAACGCTCAAAGAACGCCTCGGGCATTTTCGCCCGCTGGTGTATCACGGCGGCATT
>JAEUIL010000687.1 GCA_016794255.1 Planctomycetaceae bacterium
TTCGCACCGCAACAACGACAGCGAAAAAGGTTCGACAACGGCCCGCGTGAATCACGTGGAATCCCGTACAGTCCATGGTCAACTCCCGACAGAACCTCATCTTTCGGGCGGCGTTCATTAATCGCCTTGTTGGCGGCATACCACAACCAGTCGGGCACGATCCGCAGATGAGGCATGTCGCGCGTCAACACTTCATCCTCAGAACTGGGCTCTGCCCGATGGCAGCCCGTGCTCCAGACTTTCTTCGAAACCTTTTCACGGAACCTCTGCACGCCGCGATAATCCCATCGGCGGATCAGGGCCTTGACGTTATCAGCCGACAAAGCAGAATTCAGCGAGTTACTGGATTTGGGAAACCCTCGCTTCGTCAACCATGCTGCCACCGATGTCGACGATTCCTGTGCTGCGACCCGTTCAAAGGCTTCGTATACCGTGGCGGTCCACCGCGGATCAACCTCATCGAAGTACGGCCCTTCCTCCGGCTCGCCGTCGACGCTTGGTTGGGACGCTTTTCGCAAATAACCAGGCTTGACTAGACCGATTGCTGCGCCCATTTCCCACAACGCCTCGTGTTTGCGTTTAATCCGCCGCGCTGTGTACTTGTTCGTCCGCTGATGATGGCGGGCGGCATCGAAGAGCCGTTCTTCCCAGTTCTCTTCGTCCGCAGTGTCCACCTCGTCGTTAATACAAAGCACCCGCAGTCGCTGATCGAGTGCGCTACGAATGAGTTGGACGCAACTCGCGGCATCACGGTAGAGACGACTCGAATCTTCGGCGACAATGAGATACCATCGTCGAGCGTAGATCCCCTCCCAGACCAGATCGATGCCAGGGCGGCGAATCTTTTCGCCGGAGACTCCTTCGTCGGACAATACCTCTAGATTGTAATCGCTTTCGGCCAGACCGAGCGCCTTCAAGAACGCTTTACAGTAGTGAACTTGGTCGACGATCGAACTTTGGTCCTGGTCGTCAGTCGAATACCGAGCGTAGATCATAACGCGAAGCCTGCCCCCTTTTAACTTGACGAGTTTGTGCCGCACCCAGTTCGTGCGAGCGGAGAACGTTTCAATTTTATCTCGTCGTTTCTTCATCTCGACCTCCGTGAATTCGTCGTCCGTTCAATTATCCGGCGTGCGCTGACCGTCAGATGAAGCAGGTGTGCTGCTTCGACTCCTTCGATCATTGGCGATTGCACGGAATGTCTCAAACGGTACTGACTGGGAGGTGGCTGGGAGTTTCGAGTGTAGAGGGCGTGCGAAGGGCTCTTTCGTGGTTAAGCGGTTAGGTCACGGCATCAAGCGTCGATCCGATCGGGGCCGCTTCAGTCTGCACCAGGTCAATGTCCTCGGAATATCGAAAAGGCGGTTCAATCACCAGTTTGTGCAGTGCGGTGCCTCCGCGCAGGGCAATCTTGCTCACAAGACTTGGATCGGCAAACAGTTCGACGGCGGCGCGGGATAGCACCAGATCCTGTTCGACCTGTGCGTCATCCGCCCAAGGAACCACGCCTCGCCACGCCGTGATGTTCGCTTGTGGAATCAAGTTTCGATATCCAGAGGCTGATCAACTAAGACATTCCAGCGACGATCTTCTCGGGCATCGTGGCCGCGACGGCTGGATCGCAGGGGAACAGGTTTCGGTGATTGACGTTCGATCCAACCCCGGAGAGGTTCCGCCAGCGGACGTGCGCGGACTCGATCGAGGATGAATCCTAATCGCTGAGCATTCGGCACGTCATCGGCGACTTTTGCAGCGACAACAAGCTTCTTGGAGTCGATCTCGGAAGCCAATTCTGCAATGACCGTGGCTACATTGTCCAGTTGCCCGGCGGCCTTGGCAAAACGAACCAAGTCGATGGCCGTCGTCTCCAGCGTTGAAACGCGCATCGAGCCTGTTGGCGTTTTGAAGTTTGTCACGGCTACCTCGGAGACAAATCGGCTGGCAAAGAAACGAATTCGCGCTCGTCCCACCGTGATCGATCGAATGGGTCGATCCGTCACAACCTGGAATTCCTGAGACTGGTCGTGAGACGCCCCATGCAGTCCGGCCGCCGTCAGTAACCCCACGTAGTAGGGCCGCTGCATGGCGACCATTAGTTCGTGAATGAACCAGGATGCGGGGGGACCGCCTGCCATCGCGTACTCCAGCGGAACGATGACGAAGAAATAGTCCTTGACTTTGACGATTCGCCTCCGTTTGACAAGCCGCTGCAGCGCCTTTTTCGCCGCATCCGGAGATACCAGGTTTTGACCAGGTTTTTCGTGCTTTAATGGTCGAAAATGGTGGGGCAGCGAGGCCGAGGTTCTCCGTTTTTTGTCCAGGATTTGTCCAGGTCGGCGACCTCCATGACCGGTAATAACCGGTAGTGAACGTGTGCGATCAGACTACGCTAAGATGCCGCCTTACAATGACTTAGATGCCAAGTTGTGTAGTCGTATCAACTTGCGAAAAACATGGATGGTATATTCCCGCCCTCTCCGCTTGTCTGCAAAACGCTCGTCGTAAGTTCCCTCCTTGCAGGTGCTTACGGCGAGCGATTTTGTTTGTCCCAGCAACTGGGACAAACACTGGGACAAATCACGGCTTCCGGACCAACCGATCGGGTTAGGCTGTGCCGTCACCGATCGTATGGTCTTGGGCCACCAATGCTCGCCGTTGTCTTGGGCTCCTTTCTGTGTCTGGGGCCGTTGCCGACGCCAAGTCAATGAAACTACGAACCATTGTCAGCCGACACCTTCGTCGGCTGACCCAGAAACACGATCTGGCTCATCTTGCGCTGGGCGTCATCACCGCGGAGGTGGCGATAGTGCTCCACCATGCGCGACTCGCGGTGGCCCAGCCATTCTTTGATCTCGCCCTCGGACGCTCCACCGAGGAAGCATTGGGAACAGAAGAAGTGTCGAAAGCTGTGCACCGTACCGTCCTCAAAGCCAATCTCGCCGGGCACCTTCGGAAACTTCTTCTTGAGCGGCGAGACCACATGCTTGGTTAACTGCTCAAGCAGATTGCGCGAACGCAGCCGACCGCCCTGAGCGGCATGAAAGACGTAACCGTCGGGTTGCCGTGGCAACTCACCCAGCAACTGGCGAAGCTGGGGGTGAATCGGGATCGTCCGCGAGCGGCGACCTTTCGTGGTGCGCGCGGTCCCGGCTTCACGCTTGCGACGGCTGGCGCGCTCATCAGCAACGCGAATCGTCGTTACGCCTTGGTCGATGTCAGTCCAACGCAATCCGGCCAACTCGCTGATCCGCATGCCGGTGAACGCCAAGCCGACGATCACCGGGACGAGCCAAGTCAGTCCCGGCGTTTGGCGGCAGTGGTCGATCATCGTCACGACTTCTTGGGCCGAGTAGCAGTAGGTGTCAGTTCCTTGCGGCTTACGGAGCGGCAAATTCAGCTTGGCCGACTCTGGCAACAACTGACTCGAGATCAGCCACTTGTTGATCGGAACCCAATCGAATTATGGTCGTCGAGCGGCGTAACGCCGCCGTGCTTCGAACAACTCCAAAAATCATCGACGCGGATGACTGGCTTACGGCAGTGAGTACAAATCGGCGGCATGAAACGACAACCCAATTAGTTAGTCTAACGTTAAGCCGTATTGTACTTAGTTCAAACTGCAGCTCCACTTCTCTCGCCGACCGCTATGGGGCACCGTATGAATCCGGCATGTCTATCGGATGACGCTTGAATTGCATCGCTGAAATAGTGCTGGTTCAGCAGAACGTCAGTCTGCTAACCATTCATGATGCGAAGAGAGTGTAGAAAGCAGGTTTGAATGAAGGTAGTGAACCTTTTGGTCGGAAAGTTGCATCGCATGGGCAATTTCGCTCATCGAGAGTCCTTCCATATAGTACAAACGTGCTACGATCCGTTCATCGTGTTTAAGGTAGCTTAGAATCCTTTGCCACTTAATTTCCCGGTCGATACGGTCGCCGGGGCTTATGCATCCCAGCTTTTGAAAAACCTGACGAAATGCGTCGAGACTGAGTTGGCTAAACGAAACTTCTTGCGGTTGATGGTCATCGGGTGATTTGCGATCTTCAGACATTGGGCAACCTAAGCGACGGGATGACACTGAATCAGGCAGGCGCTGTATCCGGAAGTGGTCGGATCAGTTCTATGAAAAGCATGACGACAATCAATCACCGCAAGCGACACAGCCGTACTACAGCGGACGCATTCTAGAACGGAATATCGTATAAGTGCGATTCGTCAGTCAATGTACCCCCGTGTGGGCCGGCTTGGAGCTGAAACGGATCGGATAATGTATGACTGCTGCCGGTCTGATCGTTATAGAAGCCGTCCCAGTTGCAGCGCCAACCTGGCTCATTGGCTAATTGCTTGATGAGTTGGCCTCGTGGAGCAGCGCGAGTGTCGATGGGTGGCTCGACCATGGCACGTTGGACGTCGTTTTCGTCGATCACGCTCCAGCTTACCGTCCCAGCCTTGCGTAGTTGATCGTAAAGACCACCGATACGATGCAAATCGAGATCGACCGCTTTGAGTCGCATGACCAACTGTAGATCCAGCGGATCGAACTGATCGGCGAATCCCGCCTCGCGCAGTTGAACGAGCATTTCATCCGGCAAGGTCTTACCACGTTCGATCGCTTCAATCGCCTTGGACAGATTGTGCCGGGGCTGAGCGCGGCGCAATTGATCGACAATCCGTAGGGCCAAATGCACTCGCCGCCAAGTAGCGCCAGCGCGCCGGATCTGCTGGTTGAAGATCTGCCAACGAAGATAGGCATCGTGAGAAGGGGCGAGAAACAACGGATTGGTATCGAGCAGGTTCAGAGTCGTGCGCCAATAGTTCACCAAGTGGGGAGCCCAATCTGGACCATCGCCGCGGTCAACAAATCGTGCGCAAGCATCGCAGAGTATGCGTTGCATTTCGAGTGCCGTGAGCGATGGGCCGTGCTTGAGCGGAATCTTGAACTGAAGCAAAGGATTACGCGAGACATCGCGTATCGATGCCACCGGATCTTGAATGGTTAGCCTTTCAATGACTTTGCAGAACGAAGCGATCCGCAAACCATGAATCACGAGTGCCGTCGACCCGCAGGTAAGATAATGCGCGTCGGGCGAGCGTTGAGAATCCTTGCTGATCTGGTGTAGTCGAGCCCAGGTGCCGCGTGGACAACGGTCCGTTGCTTTTCGCAATCGTGAACATACGATTCCGCGGTTCGATTGCGTGTCGTCGCTGACGGATTTGGTGAGATGACGGGTTCGCTGCGACAATTCGAAGCCGCAGCCGTTCGGGTCGGACGATAGACACCCCGCTCCCGCATAAATCGTGCGACTTACCATGTGCGGTAAGAGTTGTCGAAAGTCGAACCAGCGCGAGGTCCAAGACAGATAGCTTTCATGTTGAGAAAAGGTGATCGAGTTCGGGGTGACGACGCCGATGCAATGTCGCGTGACGTCGACTTCGATCCCTTCGTCTTCGCGCAGCCACTGGGCGCCGGCAAGCATCAGCCGCTCACACGATTGATCGTAAGCGGCGAGATCGCGAGGATTCGAGCATTCGGGGCTCGCCCATTCCGGATGGCCTCCCACCTCCGGATAGATACGAGCCCCGTTGGAGATATAAAATCCGTGCCCCTGATCGGGCACATAGGGGACCCGGCGACGGATGGAATCCAAAAACTGTTCGCAAACTTGTTCCGCGAACAACTTCGAATGCTTCGACTGTCGATTGACCACCGACAAACTCGATTCATTCTCGTGTCCCATGAGGGTACGACGCTCGGTTATCGTGGGCATCTGAATTCCTCCTGCTGGTTCGTGAAGAATGTGTTCGCACGCCCCATAGACTCGCTACTGCCCACTGGTTTGTCGGTTCGCTTGAAGGAACTGTTCCGCCTGACTGGCCGTGAACGAGTCCATGAGTCGATCGGCCGCTGAGGCGATGTCGTCGATCACGGTTCTGGCGTGGTCCAAAGCATCGACGTCGCTAGGGACACTGTCACTGGTGAGAAGCTGTTCTGTGGGCAACAAACGCTGGCGTTCCATAACAAACTCTCCTGTGTTGGGATGGGACAAACAAAATAACGCTCAAGAAAAATCCAAGTGTCGTGGTCGGGCCGATATCGGTTCGGCATATTCGTCGTAAGGAATATCGCCCGTCTCCTCGATCCTGGTGGCAGCAGCATTCACGGCATCGACAATCTCGGTCAGTGAGTCGTGGTCGTGTAGCAGATCAAAACTATGCTGCATCCCAAATGCTCTGGGATCGGGCAAACGCAACCGGGCCACGCTGCGCCATGAGGAACCCGAGGGAACGTCGAAGTCGATGTACGACCAGTCCATCCGGGCGATGTGCTCGCCGAATCGTCGCAACAGCCAAGCCCTCAGGCATGCTCGGGTATCGCTCGGAGGTGTGCGTAGCGCTCGTTCGATCTGGTCATCCGTTGGCATTCCCTCGATGTTGCCGAGTGCAGCCATCTGAAAAAAGATTCCTTGGTCGGGGTCGAGCGAGCCGAACAGGATGTCGAGCACTTTTGCCTCGCCGGATGTCCACGACTTGTTGCGACGGGACAACTGTCGTTCGATAACCAGATACTTGAGCCAGTTGTCACAGCGCATCGCCAATTGTGCGATTTCTTGACGTTCCAAGAGATCGAGCGTTTCGCTCCAGAAAGCGACTCCCGCCTCGGCATCCGGGACAGCGTTGCCGCACTTTCCCGAGGCAACGAACTCTTGGACCTGCGTGCAGATCGCGCGTTGAATCTGGAACGCCGACATGTTGCGGCCCGGGACAACCGTGGCAAATTGCTGCTGAAGGCCGAGATCCCGGCTAATCGCGCTGGCTGACCCAACCGGATCGGCCAATGCGACACTCGTATCCGCTTGGCCCGCCTCCATCATGGCAAGCACGAGTTGCGACGTCACCGCTTGCAAGTAGCACGCGCCAGGACACAGCACGCGGTCGAAGTAGATCGTATGCGTCGCCGCGACCGTGGCGGAATGCGACTCGTCGCGGAGATTAATGATGGGACGGTCCTGCGTCGTCTCAAGATTGAACAGCCTTGAAAAGTAGTCGGGCCTTTGAGCTAGTTGGTAGTTGCACGGTTCACGTCCATTCGCACCTCCGACCGCGCCTTGACCGGTGTATAGGATCGAGGTCACGAGGTGCGTGGCCCAGAATCCGGCGAGCAAATAGTTGTGATGATGCAGCTCGCGAAACAGATGACGCGAGACGGAGTGCCGCAGATGCGAGCCGTACGACACCTTTCCGTCGCTAGAATTTGCGATGACCATGAGCTTCGTCTGCTTGAGCTTGGCTTGCGCCGCGATTTGTGCCTTGCGGGCAATGCGTAGTGCAGTGTGAATGTAAAGCGGGTGCTCTGCCGCTCGACCGTGGCAGGGCGTGCAAAGTTCGAGATGATTTAGGTCGATATACGCGCAGCCCCCATTACGCAAGAAGCGGCGACCCCGTTCCGTCATCGGCCCCCGTATGGACTGCTTCAGGGGGTAGCCGCGAATCTCATTGAGCAGCAACTCGGCAGCGATATCGGGACTGCCATCGGGCACGCCGTCGGTGACCATCGAGTTGCTGAGTTCAAAATCGACTCCAATCACTTTCGTGACCGGCGTATTTGGCGTGTGCATGGGCGATGCTCCTTACCTGAAAACAATGACTAGACCACGGAGTTGGCCAAGTCGGGATGACTCACCTCGACCGCGACCGGGTGACCATCTTGTGGCAAATGACTGACGTAGCTCTTGATGTTGCCGGGCGTGAGCACGCTGCAAACACTCCGCAACTGTTGTTCCAAGGCCAGTTCCAGATCCTCAAAGGCGATGCCCGGCGAACCGCCGTCGATCTCGCGCACGGCTGCGCTTTCGGCGGCCTCACGACACAGCGACTCCAGCATCGCGCCACTGAGCAACGATCGTGCCGGGATGTCGATCCGTCGACTGTCACTCAGTCGAACTTGTACCACGGTCGAGTAGTTGCCATTGGGGCTGTACAGGGACGCCAACAACGGTTCGATGAGTTGTTCCGCTGTAACACGGTTCGTCAGCGGTCGACCATTGTTGAGGTAGATCTGCAACACGGCGCGGGCCGTGCGGCGCGACGGTGGTGGCACGGTGACAATGCGATCGAAACGCCCGGGACGTGTGAGCGCAGGATCGAGTATGTCGACACGGTTCGTGGCACCAATCACGATCACGCCGTCAAGCGATTGCAGACCGTCGATCTCGGCGAGCAGCGTGGTCATCAGCGAGTCACCCGCGTGCGAGCCGGCGAGTTGGGCGCCGGGTGCGCCGTAGCGCTGTTTGCCAATCGCGTCGATCTCGTCGATGAACACGCACGTGAGCCCTTGCTTGGCCGCTTCACGCAACGCAGCAAACCGGGCACGCAGATTGCTTTCACTGACGCCGAACCAAGGCGATTTGTCCTCGCCTCCCTTGATGGACATAAACCTGCACGGCTTGCCTGGGTTGATTTTCGAGAGATACGAAGCGGTGCAACGGGCGAGCTTGGTCTTGCCATTCCCCGGGGGACCCACGAACAAGAGCCGCGAACCGATCGGCAACTGATACCGCGCAGCGACAGCGCGATGCTGCTGTTGAAAGGCCATCGTGCGTTTGATGATCGCCACCGGACCATCAAGCCCCGCCAGGCTCGCGAAATCCTCGTTGGGAAGATCTTCTGTGAACCAACGTTTCTCATCGGAAGTTGGCACTCGCGCCAAGGCGATGCCCAATTCACGGTCGAATCCGATCAACTGACCGGGCAAGAACACCTCGCCTAATAGCGCGTTGGACAACGTTGCCGGGACTTGCTGTTCTTGGTGCTTCAGCAACACGGTGTGGCTATCGATTTGCCGCTCGAACGATCCGATATCCCGCCATTCCGCCAGTTGATCGTCGATTTGCAAGATGCAGTTGCGATGGTTGTTGAGCAACACCCGGCCACCGACCACCAGCTTGCTACGATCCACATCGGCGTGAACCGAGACGCGCATTCTGCCACCTGAACCACGGAACTGCACCTCAACGATCTCACCGTCGAACGAAACTCGCGTCACAATGGCGGGCAAATGAGGTGGTTCGGTCAATGTGATCAGCTGCGAGCGGAGCTGATCAAAACGCTGCTGATACTCTTCGAGCGTGCTCTGCTGCACGGCGAGCTCGTCGGCGAGTTTGATTGCTTCGTGGAAGAGCTCGTCGGGTTTGCTGCGTAGCGATTCGACCAATTGTCGTTTGGCCGGGGGACCACGTCGCGACGCGGTGCGACGCGGTGCGCCATTGCCGGTTTCTTTAGCATGGTTAGAAAGCGTGCTGCTCATGGTCGAGACTCCCAAGTTACAATGCGATGACTTTAAACAGGTGTCGTGCGAACTACCGGTCGACCACGTCAAACCCACGAGGTTTCAACACGCCTCGTTGCCAACCGAACATGCGGATCGGCGCATGGCCCAATCCTTGTGCGAGACGAGGCTCAACGCCCACCACGAGGCCTACCATGAAAGGCTGATCGAACGTACTGCTCATGAGATGGTGATCCTGCAAGGAAGCGAAGAATATCTTGTCGAGGCACTCAGGCGGCGGTATCAACGGGCAGTCCTGGCACAGGCCATGCGGATGGCTGTGATACTGCCCGAGAATCTGCTCACCGGGATGATCGGCCGAACGCGAGGCGAGAAACGTTCGCCCCTTTCGCAGTGTCTCGGGCGTGAACGTTACGCTGACCGCGTCGCCGGTCATGGTGCTTGCGCCCGATACGGCGGCCGTAATCACTCCGTACAAGTCGCCCGTTGGCTCACGCCACAATCGACCGATCAACAAGCCACCGATTTCTCGTTCTGGCGTAGCGGCGGCCTCGGCCACGATCTCGTCGATCACGCGCCGCGAAAGCAGCATTGGCATCTGGTCGGCCGACGGTGAGTCCCACGGTTCGCTGGCCCCCCAGTCAGCACGAGCCCGTTCCCCGATTGAAATCAGCGCTCGCGGTGTGCCGATCTTGATTTCTGGGGTCGATGATTGGCGTTCTTCGTCGTCGGCATGTGCTTCTAGAAAGTAGGCTAGCGATGCTCCTATCGCGACTTTGCCTTCGCGCTGCAAGGTTGCAGCGATCGAAAGCACACGATGTTGAAAATAGTCATTGTCAAAGGTTATTGATGACTCGTCGCTCCCCGTGCGGTCGCTCACATCAAAACCGACACACGATGGTTGCAGCGCGTCGGCGAAATGTGGCACGATTTGGGTCGCATGCAAGTCGGCGCAGTAGGTGAAAGACGCGTCACGTCGCAGCCGTTCAAACTGAAACGCCAGTTGCGCCAGTCGAAAGTCGGCATCGGTCAAGCGAGTTCGCGAAACCAAGCTCCCCTTGGCGTCGTTCAAGTTGAGATAGAATCGATACCGTCGAGTAGCAGTCGCATTGCCGACGGAAGAGTCTTGGGTTGCAGGCATGGGGTAGGTTCCTTGACCGTTTTCGACAGAGTAAGGGGCACATCACGGCACCGAGGCTTGAGGCAGACGCATCCGACAGATCGGCGTCGACGCCTATCTAGCGAGCGACGCCGCCTGTCGAGACGCGCGTGATTCACCCCGCAGTGACATTGCGGGTAAGCTGCACGACCGTGTTCTCATCAACCACGTCGCCAATCTTCTCAGAGCCATTGAGCACATCACCGGTCAGAGTTTGTGCGCCGTAGGTCACGGGCCGGCCGTCGCTGTCCTGATCGGGCAGCAATAGCAGACGCGAAACCGAGGCGATAAACTCGCCGATTGTTGCATCGACCGGGACATCACGCGCTTCGTGGCGAACCGAGCCTGTGAAGTCCTCGACCTGTACTGACATCGTCGTTGCCATATCCACTCTCCTCACTGCTTAGGTACGACCGAGTCGCTCAGCCGCACGGGTGTCCTCTGCCAAACTTAGGCCGGCAGATGTGGCCTTTAGCGTTCGAGATAAGCGACCGCCACGTGTTCCTGGGCCAGCGTTTCCACGGTCTTGCGAATCCGGCGTGCGGTGGTCTGCAGTTGCTTGATGGCGATCGGACACATCGCTTCGAGCTGGTCAAAGTCGAGCCGCGACACGAGCCTCGCATGCGTATCCAACTCAGCACGCACCATGCGAAAGCGCGAGTGTGCAGCCCACAGGAACTCAGCCAAAGCGGCTCGACAAATCCCCGTTAGCGGCGCGACCGGCTGCAGTTCGATCGAAAGCTGCAATTGGCCTGCCACCGCACACACTTGAATCTCGGGGTCGCCCGCAACGGCAGAACTGATTCGGCCCCGATCGCCATCGAGAGTCGCCCGTGGCACGGAATCGATCAGCCATGCTTGCCACGGTTGATCGGCGTGATACTCCACGGGACGTTCTCCGTTGAGCCAATGTTGCAAGCGGGCAAACGTCTCGTCCCGGTGTCCGTTGCTGCTATCGCTCGGCAGTTCAACTTGCATGCGTAGCCCGTCGGAATCGTAGACACAGCGGACATTGCCGGGACGATTCACGCCCCACGCGAGCGCATCTGCGGCGATTACCGGACCAGACATGGACAGATCGACGGAGAGCCAACCGCCCGCACTGTGGCGAAAGTTGCCGCAAAACTTGAGGGATGTGCTGAGCATCGTTGGCTACTCCAGGCGTTGAAGGCGGATATCAAGTGAGCGACCAAACAGCGGGCGTTCGTCGAGCGGCTGAAAGACGTGGTTGCGAACGTAGCGGCACGCCTCGTGGTTGAGCGCGTCGCGCTCGTCGGTCTGCCGCAGTCGGTAGCGAAGCAACTCGTGTAGATTCAGCAAGACCTGGGTGATCATTTGCCCCGGATAAACTTCGAGGCAAACGGCGCCGGTTTCCGGACAAATGTTCGGGTGAAACGGAGCAGGGTCCAAAGGCGCGACGTACTTCAGCGTTTCCCAGCGATTGACCCGGCGAAGAAAGTCGGGCAGGTAACGAATCGCAAGCACGTGACGATCGACGTCGACAATCTCGCCGGACGTGGTTCGCCCAAGGCTGCGAGTCCGTAGTTCAGCGACATACAACCAAGGCACGCGCCCAAGGCTGATCGTGCGGACAAGTCGATGCTCGCGTTGCTCTTGCTCAAGCAGTTGCTTCTGCTGCTCGAGCAGAAACGCTGTGCTGGGACCGTCATAGTGCGACTCGGGGCCCGATTGAGCCGCCACTAAGGCTGCGAACCATTCGAGCGGCGGTAGCACGTTAGGAAGCGTTTTCATGAGCAGCACTCCTCTCGTTCTTGCTGTTGCTGTTCCAACGCAACAAAGTCGTTGGGCGACCGAGGCTGCGAACCAATACCCAGTCACGTGGGTCGAGTCCACTCTCAACCAGCGAGATGTCGCTTAGGGGCAGTATGTGTTCACGCTGCAATCGACGCGTCGTGTTCAACGGCGGTAGGCGAAAGCCGCCGCGACGGACTTCAAACTCGACTGACTCCAAGTGGCTGGTGGCGTCGAGCAAATCGCGCAGCGTGGCTTGATCCCAAGGAGTGCTGCTCACAATGTGGTCTTTAATCGCCACATGATCGAAACGACAGGCCGAGGATCGCTTGAGTCGGGCAGTCGTAAACCGGGGGCCACTCAA
>JAEUIL010000718.1 GCA_016794255.1 Planctomycetaceae bacterium
AATGGTCAGGGCGTTCACTTTAGCGGAGTCGGCCTGCGTGAGCATGGCCACAAGTGGGCGGAGAAAGTGGCTCCGTGGCTAGATCGGCAATGGACCGCACCTCGTCGCATGGACGGAGGCACCACGTGGAGCGAGTTTGAACCGCTGCCCGAATCGCACAGTCTCGGCTGGGTCAACACGCACGTACAAACGAAGAACACGACGCGCTGGAACGGCGTGCTCGACGAAGCGAAGTGGGGCACACCGTCGCCGCAAAAAGCGGTCGCCCGCAACTGGGATTGGCAAGTGAGCGAAGACCAATGGCGGCAAGCGGTCACGCGACAGGGGGCAGGACCGCGAGAAGAGGTTCGCTTCGATCTGTGGTTGCCCGACGATGTGCCGGTCATTCGCGGCTTGGTCGTAATCTCGGGTCATGGCAGCGGCGAGCAGTTGTTTCAGCGTGCCGACCTCCGCACCCTAGCCAAAGAGTTGCGGTTGGGTCTGTTCAAGTTCGTCGGCAATCCCGTGCAACGCGGATTCTGGCCGCAGAGTCTGCTCTTCGATCGGCTGCAAGCGTGGAGCGTGAAGAGTGGCCATCCGGAACTGGCGCATGTTCCGTTGTTTCTTTATGGACATTCCAATGGCACCGGTTTCTCGGCCGTGTTTCCGGCTTATGTACCCGACCGCGTGTGGGGCTGGGTGTCGATGCGGCCAGGCATCACGTTTCAGGTCTATCAGCCCGGTGCCGCGGGCGTGCCTGGCTTGGTGATCTTCGGCGAGGATGATCCGTTCCTCGCTCGACCGTCGCTGGCCGAGAATCTCGCGGTGGTTCCGGCTGTGCGACAACGACATCAAGCGGTCTGGAACTTTGCGGTCGAGCCGAAGACTGGTCACGGCCCGGGAGAGAAAACTTGGCCGTTGGTGTATTCCTTTTTGCGACACACGTTCACGGCCCGGGTACCGACGACGCTGGATGCCCGCACGGGCCCGGTGAAGCTGCAACCGTTGAGTGTCGAACAAGGTTACCTCGGTCAGCCGTGGGATGTGGCGAGCGGCGGTTATCAATCCTTGACGATCGCGCCGTTCGCGTCGTTCACCGGTGACAAGTCGACAGCGTCCTGGTTGGTGAACGCCGACTACGCAGCAGATTGGCAAGCTTTCCAGCACACCGGTCAGGTGCGCAAGGTTTCTCCCGTGAAACCCTGAACCGGGTGGGTGACTACGTGTTGTATGAATCATTGGTGCCCGAGCCGTGTTGCGTTACGATAATCTTCTTTCCATGAATCCATTCGTCGCTGGCAAACGTACCATGCTGAACCATCGCATCGTTCTGACGGCCCTTGGGTTGATCTTTTTTGTAGGCTGCCAACAAACGACCGAGCCACCTGCGACCACATCGCAAGCGACCGCATCACACGCCACGGCGGCAGCAAATTCGACAGCGCAAACGCGCCGGGTCCGGTTTCACTATCGGTTTCGCGTCAAGGATTTGACGACCATCGCCGGAGCGGCTGGCGACGCCGAGCGAAACCTGGTTCGCGTCTGGCTACCCTGTGCGGTGAACGGCGAACATCAGCAGATCAAGCGGCTCGAGATGGCGTCGGCCGTCAAATTTCGCGAGACCACCGAGAAGCGTTACGGCAATACATTGCTCTACGGTGAATTGCCGATGCCCCCCAGCGGCGAGTTCACGGTTGATGTCCCTTACGAAGTGACCCGCCACGAAGTCACCCGTGATACCGCATCCGACGTTCAACTGGACGACGCTCAGCGGCAACTTTACTTGGGTGAGAACGCATTGGTTCCGACCGGCGGCAAAGCGGCAGACATGATTAAGGCGTTGGAGCTGAATAAAGACCAACTCGCCCTCGCCCGGCAGTTATACGATGTGGTCGACGAACATTGTGTGTATAAGAAGGATGGAACCGGCTGGGGACGTGGCGATACGAACTGGGTTTGCGACAGTGGCTACGGCAACTGCAC
>JAEUIL010000728.1 GCA_016794255.1 Planctomycetaceae bacterium
CGACGCCATTGTGCGGCTTGTCGAGGCGCGGACCGGCCTGTCGGCCGCGCCGTTTTACGGAGCCGGGCAGGAATAGTTGGTGCCGCTACGGTCGCGTGGCTAAGACAGTAGGCATTTTCCAGCGTGCCATGTCCACGTCCGCGTGGACATGCGCCCCTTCCGTTTAGCCAGTTCTCACACCCCGCATGGCCACGCAGATGTGGCAGGGCACACAATCCGCTCACATTCAACCGTCTAAACTGTCGCGCTTTCGGGGCCGCTTTCTGTCGCACGGGCGATTTGCTATCCTACACGCCTCATCGAAATCGCGAAAATCGTCTGTTTTCTCGGAGTCTTGTGCCATGGCCGTCTCGGTTCCGTTCGTCAGCAACCTGATCCGCAGTCTTTTGGGAGCCGACGCGGCCGCCAATTCCCGCAAACTCGTCGATTACCTCGCGGGCATTCCCCGCTTGGAAACCTTGGCCGACGTCCCCAGCGGCACGCCGGTGCTGATTCGCGGCGATGTCGATGCCAAGCCGGGCGCGACGATCGGCGACGGCGACATCCGCCTCCGCTCGATGCTCAAAACGCTGGAGTACGGTCGGCAAAAGGGTTGGAAGCAGATCATCATCGGGCACATTGGCCGGAAGCCCGAGGGTAGCCTGGACAAAGTGACCAAGCGGCTCGGCGAGCTGCTCAAGACCGAGGTGCCGCTGGTCGACGACTGGTACGACGCCGCGACGGGCACTGTGACTGCCAAGGCTGCCGACGCTATTAAGGCCGCTGCGCCCGGCAGCGTGATCGTGTTGCAGAACAGCCGCAAGTACGACATCGAACGCGTGCTGTGGAAGGCCAAGGCCGACGAGGCCGACAAGCTCGCGCCGCAGTTGGCGAAGTTTGCCCAAGAGGTGGCTGACAAGATTGCCAAGGTATACATCAACGAGGCGTTGTCGGCCGGCAGTCTCGACACGTCGAGCACCGTGCTACCGGCCGCGATGGACCGGAGCGTGTTGGGAGCGTATGTCGCGCAGGAATTCGACGGCCCGATGCGGCGGTGTCTGGATGCCGATTTGGTTGTGTTCAGCGGGTTGAAGACCGACAAGCTCGACGATCTGCAAGCCGTGATCGATCGCGGTCGGGTCAAATGGGTGTTCGTGGCCGGCAATCTCGTGTTGGCCCTGGTCAAGGCTCAAGCCGAGTTGGCCGGGAAGCAATATGGTCTCGGACTCGCCGAGAAGCCCGAGAACTCGGGCGAGCCGTGGTTCATCGAGCGTTCGCGGGTCGAGCAGGCCAAGCAGATGTTGACCGAGGCCTCGAAGAAGGGGATCAACTTCGTGCTGCCGGTCGACTTTACGCTGGCCGATGGTCGCTCGTCGGCGACGATTGGGCCCGAGGAGCAAAACTTCGACATCGGCAGCGAGACTTCGAAGCATTTCGCCGCGAAGATCGGCGAGTTTATCGAGAGTCTCAAGTCGCGTCCGGCCGGTTCACCGCCGGCGGTTGCCTTCCACAACGGCGTGTTCGGCATGTTTGAAGATCCGCGCTACGAAGCGGGCACGAAGAACTTCATGCCGCAGCTCAAGCGTATGAAGGATGCCGGCGTCGAGGTCTACATCGGCGGCGGCGAGGGTGGCGCGGCGATGGAGAAGTATGGAGCTCCCGACTGGATCACGCATTGCTTCACGGCCGGCGGTACGGTGCTCAACGCGTTGGGCAGCTCGCCCGTGCCGTATTTGGTGACGCTTTACGGCGTGTCCCATCGCTAGCCCATCGTCCCACGCTTCGGTCGTGTGACGGCTTCTGATGTAGTCGCGTGCCATGTCCACGTCCGCGTGGACATGTTTCCCGGTGAAAACGCATGTCCACGCAGACGTGGACATGGCACACCTCACCAAACGTTTTCCCATCGCGGCGTCGAGCACACCGCATCGTCATCGCGAGACTTACGCCTCGCGCTCGTTGATCTCTGCCCCAGGGGTATTCGCAATGCCGGGGTGCGATCGTATCGATCGTGCGGATCGCGGTGTTTCGCTGGGGCGCGATTGGCCCCACTCACGTGGTGGCGCGGCCAGCATCTTTGACCCAACCGGCAGGGTCGGCGCGATCGCTACAGCAAGCGCGGTCGGTAATCCTTCGTGAGCCCTAAGGGTCCACCACGCTATCACCGATGAAGCCGTTAGCTGCAGCGCTACTTTCGTAAATTTCGTATCCGTTAGGCTCCCCCAGATTTGGAGAAATCCCCATGAAGTCGCGAGTCATCGCTTTGTTCGCCGTGGCCGCGTTGTCGTTCTTGGCTGCCCAAGACGCCAATGCTGGCCTGTTCGGTCGTTGTTGTGCTTCGTCGTGCTGTGCCCCGACTTGCTGCGAGCAAACCTGCTGCGCCAAGCCGTGCTGCGAGCAGACCTGCTGCGCTCCGGTCTCGTGCTGCAACACCTGCAACAGCTGCTGCGACAGCTGCTGCGATTCGTGCTGCCACAGCTGCTGCAAGCACCGTATCCGCCCGCTGGCCGCTTTGGCCGGTCTCTTCCGTCGCTGCAAGAGCTGCTGCCATAGCTGCTGCGAGACCAGCTGCTGCGGTGGTTGCAATACCTGCTGCGAATCGAGCTGCTGCGCCGCTGAGCCCTCGTGCTGCGCCAAGTAACTCTGAGAACCGCCACCTAGCGGTCAGCTCAAGAGTTCTGGAAACAAGAAGAACGGCCCCTCGCCTTGGTATGGTGAGCGGGCCGTTTTTCCTTTTTCTGGCGGCAATTTTCTTGACGTCGCCCCCCAGAGCGCGAGACGCTATGAATGTCCGTCGAGCCCGTTCGGGCAAACGTTTCACGTAACACGACGGCCAACCCGCGCTCGCAACTCTTTCACAGGTGGGCCATGGCTACGAATCCTCGGGCTAGTTGTGGGACTATTTTTCTCGCGGCATTGCTTGGCGCGTGGAGCGCTGCCGTGGTGCCGCTCACCGCGGCGGATCCCGTCGCGGATCGTTTCGCGGCAGAGCTGGCCACGGGCGAATTCGCGCCGGCGCTCGAAAGTGTGCGGCAACTCGCCGATCCCGACCAACAAGCCGAGGCGGCGTTACGCGTGATTCAGGCCCAAATCGGTGGTGCCGGCGGTGGTGCGTTTGGCGGCGGCGCGAATCCTGGTCAAAACACGGCCACAGGCGCGGCCGGTCTGCCATCGGTCGCCAATCCCAATGGCGGCGCGAACGCACCGGACTTCGAAGGCCTCACGCAACTCATCACCGGCACGATCGCACCGACGACGTGGTCCGATGTCGGTGGTCAGGGTGCCATTCG
>JAEUIL010000740.1 GCA_016794255.1 Planctomycetaceae bacterium
TGCGGGGGAAACTGCGACTGCCGTTGGGCGAGGTGGGCGGGAACGGCGTCAGCTTGCTCTTGCCGACCGGAAAGATGTCGCCGTTGGTGGTGAAGAACCGGGGCTGATCTTTCTTGCCGGTGCGTTCTTCGTACAACTGCACATAGCCGTGATCGAGCGCCTGGATCTCGATGCCGTAGCCGGGCAGCTTGTTCGGCGGCAGACCGTCGAGCGCCATCGGCGGTACCCAGGCGAAGAAGCCCGAGTTGCCGCCGCTCTTCAAATGTCGCCATTGACCGACCAGTTCGAAGTTGGTGTACTGCTTGACCGACCGACAAACGCCGATGGGCGTCCCTTTGCAGGTGAGCAAGCCATCTTTCCAAGTCCAGGTGTCGGGGTCGCCATTGACGCCGGTGAAGTCGTCGGGCCCGAGCTCCACCCAGCCGGGGCCAACGCCATCGATCGTCGCTTTGGGAAGCGTCGGCTCAGCGGCTCCTACGGTCGCGACGAGCAGCGAAGCAACCACGAACAGCGGCAGGATGGTTTTCATAGCGAGATTCTCCAGGGTGGGACGTGCGATCCAAGGCGGGCAGTGCGTGCTTCGGCATTGTAATCGACCGAAAAACCTTGCGAACTCTTCGAGTAGCCGAATTCGCCAGAATTCGGGCGTCTCTTGACATGGCCACCACCCGAACTCTGGCTAGTTCGGCTACGGTGCAATTCTCCCACTGCGATCGACCTAGCAAGTCGTGTGTCAGGTGCGAATCTGCACCGCGGCGGGATCGACGGTTTCGGCAGGGACTAACACCGGCAGCGGTTGCGGCTCTGGCGCGGCAACGGCCAACACCACCTCGGGTTCAGCGGCCGCGATACCGTCGGTGATAAAAGTCATATAGTACAACGCACACAGCAGCGTGTCGGGGTGCAAGCCGGGTGGCAGGTCGAGCTTTTGCCGCAGAGGCTCGGCCAAGTACCAGGCGACGCCCGCGCGGCGATCGGGCGAGAGCCGTTGACGACGTTCGACGTAACGTGATAGCACGCGTGCCAAACTCCGGCCGGCTCGAAAGTTCTTCGGCAACTGTGGCACTAGCGCGAGCGCGGCGGGCTCGGTCATCGGACAAACGCCGACCGACCACGCCGGTTCGTCGACCACGACCATCGTTCCCGCGGCCAAGTCACCCAGTCGTTGCATGCGCTCGGTACAAAGTGCTGACCAGAAACCGACTTGATAGGTCGGGGCGATCGCCAGAACCGGCATCGCATCGGCAGCGCGCAAAAAATTGCGCAAGATCGCCTGCCACCCCTGGATCGGTTGACCATCGGCGGTCATCACGCGCAGACTCAACGCCCGCTTGCCAGGCGTTTGTCCGTTCCAGAACGTCTCGAACAAACCGCCATAGAACCAATCGAGCATGAAGAAGGCGATCAGCATCGTCGCTTGGCCGACGCCTTCCAAGCCTGTGGAAGCCACCATCGCAAACAAAATGAAGATCAGGAAGACGACGACAAGTCGCACGAGCAGATCGATCAGGTACGCCATCAGCCGTCGGAAGGGGCCCGCGATCTGATAATGAAACGCAATGTTCTCGGGCGTGACGATCTCGATTTGCGTATCGAGTTGTTCCAAGCTCTCGGCCACCGCGCGGCAATCTCCGGGGAAAGGTTGCGGTTATTCTGGCCCGAGTGCCGGTGCAGGGCAAGTCATTCGTAGCCCGTCGTTCGTCGTGACTGGCTAGACAGGCCAAGCAAACGAGATCAGACTTGATCGATCCATTGTGCGACCTTGTGATGATTTCTTTCCATGTCCGACGCCATTCAGCCATCGTCGCTTGCCATCGATGGCGGTGTCGCCACAGTGCCCGAGGGACCGCCGCGCTGGCCGGGCGACGATCCCGAGGTGCTCGCCGCCCTGGAAGCCGCTTATCGCGATGGCAGTTGGGGACGCTACGACGGCCCGAATGCCGCGGCCTTGGTGGCGGTGATGCGCGAGCTGCTCGGGATCGAGCAGGTGAGTTTGTGCTGCTCAGGCACGGTGGCCGTGGAGTTGGCCTTGCGGGGCTTGGCGGTCACGGCGGGAGACGAAGTCATCTTGGCGGGCTACGACTTCCCGGGCAATTTTCGCGCGATCACGGCCATCGGGGCGCTGCCGGTGTTGGTCGATGTCGTGGCGGGAGGCGTGACCATCGATGTCGATCAACTCGACGCGGCGGTAAGTGACAAGACGCGCGCGATCGTGGTGTCGCACCTGCATGGTCAACTCGCGCCCATGGAGCGCATCATGGTTTGGGCGCGTGAGCGAGGCATCGCAGTCGTCGAAGATGCGTGTCAGGTCCCGGGCGGGTCGCTGGACGGAAAGCCGCTCGGCACGTGGGGCGATGCGGGGACGTTCAGCTTCGGCGGCAGCAAGCTGTTAACCTCGGGTCGCGGCGGCGCGGTGGTCACACCATCGGCCCAGGTGCAGCAGCGGATCAAGATTCATTGTCAGCAAGGCAATCACGCCTATCCGCTGAGCGAGTTGCAAGCCGCGGTGCTCGTGCCGCAATGGCGCAAGTTGCCCGCGCGACACGAGCAACGTCGCCAAGGAGTTCAGCGACTGCTGCAACGTCTTCACGATACGGGTCTTGTACAGCCGCATGAGACCAGCGAGTCGCAGGATCCGGCGTATTACAAAGTGGCGTTGTGGCACGATCCGGCCGTGTTGACGAAGCGAACGCGCGATGCATTCGTCGCGGCGGTCGAAGCCGAGGGAGTAGCAATCGGCGCAGGCTTTCGGGGCTTTGCGGCTCGCGGAGCCAGCCGGTGTCGCAAAGTGGGCGAGCTACCCCACAGCTGCTTTGCCGCCGAGCGTGTGATGCTCGTGCATCATCCGGTGCTGCTCGAAGCGGCAGAGACGATCGATCGCGTGGCCACGGCGATTGAAAAAGTTGCCCGAGCTTCGCGGTAGACAGCGGCGCGAAACCGCAAGCGTCGACTGCCGCGCACGCTTGCGGTGAGAATTGCCCCTCGAGGCGCGCTTAGCGCGGCGGAATCTTCTTCGGGTCCGGCGTGCGCGTCAACCGGGGCGCGACTCGGCCCAGGGGACGTGCTTCGTCCGGCTCGAGCTGCGAAGCCTTCAGATTCTCGCGCTGGATGGCTTCGTAAACTTCTTGTCGATGCACGGGAATCTCGGTGGGCGCGTTGATGCCCAAGCGCACTTTGTCGCCACGAATATCCACGATCGTGACCACAATGTTGTCACCGATAATGATGCTTTCGTCGCGTTGACGAGATAGTACGAGCATCGATTGGACTCCTTCCAAAGCGTCGAGGTAGGCAGAAACGGCGAAGACCGCAACCGCGTCAGGCGGTCTTCTTCAGCGTCGCCGGGGGGAGGCCCAATTCAAATTGCAGCGGCAAATCACTGTTGCTGATCACCTGACGACCCTGCCGCGATTCGAGATGAATCACGATCGGCGCTTTCAAGTTCAACGTCAGCGAGCGTTCGCTCTTGCCGACGGTCACCAGCACATGTGCATCTTGCGGCTGACTCAACCCGAGCGCGGTCAACTCACTGCGGTAGACGCGGAACTGATAGTCGGGCACGAATCGCCGGGGGCTTACCACCGCCAAAGCGACCTCGGGGCGCGTCGTACATTGCAGCCAACCGAGTGCGTCGTTCTCGGCGTCGGCCAGCAGTACCCATTGACGGCAATCTTCCAAACCCACCAGCCCGGCGGGAAAGGTCAGCACATCCTCGGCCTCGATCTCGACCCAACTAAAACGCGTAGTCCTAATACGCATGTTCCACCTACCTTCCATGGTTGTGCCGGCGCCAGGGGGGCACACTCACCCTCACGGCTTGGCAGTGGGATCATCGGACACTCGCCCGTAACGAGGTCAATAATCCATCTTGCGCCGTCGTAATCGGCAAGTCGTGCTTCTCGGACGCTATAAAAAATTCAAAAGCGTTAACTGCGATATGGTCCCTGCGGCCCGCAAAGCCGCTTCAAACGACGCCTGTCGTGCCGTCAACTGGCTGATCACCTCGGTCAGATCGACTTCCAGGTCATTCGAGCGGGCCTTCTCCAATTCCACCTTCTGTTCACTCAGTTGAACCTGATAGACGTCGATCGCCTGGCTGCGGAGGCCGACATCGCCTCGGGCTACGGTCAAGCGATCCGCCGCTTCGTCGAGCAGCGCCACGCCGCGTTGAATGGCGTTGTTGTCGCCCCGGCCGATCGCGTCTTTGAGACGGATCAAAGCCGTGAACAGACCGTGGACTTCGACCGGATTCGTGTCGCGGCCGGTCAATATCTGGCTGCCGCCCGAGGTCACCGGCGGAGCGCTGGTGGTCTGACCATC
>JAEUIL010000753.1 GCA_016794255.1 Planctomycetaceae bacterium
TAGCGCCAACGCCAGCGCCGATCGAGCAGCGCGAGCCGCACGATCATGCCGGACGAGTTGTACACCAGCGTGGCGGTGTCGACATGGCAATCGGTGAAGCGCAGCTCGGTCGCTCCTTGGCGAAAGGAGAGCGTACCTACGAGCGATTCCAGACGCGGCTGCGGAACAATTTCGAGGGTTGCCACGCTCGGTGTGATGCCCGGCGACAGTGTGAACAAAGCCCCGCGCATCTGCTCGATACCGGGAAAGCTCACCAGGGCTTGAGTCTCGTTCATGGACGCATCTCGACAAAAGGAATATTCACGGCGCGGAACGAGTGATTCGGACATTCGTGCCAAGATCGAGGCCCGGCAGCGGCGTCTCGTTCAAGTCGAGCACCAAGTTGGGAATGACCTGAAACGGATCGCTGACCCGTGCGGCAGGACCATAGATCTCGATGGGCGCAGTGACGACTTTGCTACGCACGTCTTGCGAGAAGTCCAACTTGCCCGCCGCGCTGACCGTTGCCGCAGACAACGTTCCGGTCGAGTTGTAAACCACCGTACCGCCCCGGACGCGCAGGGCTGTCACATCGCCTGACTCGATGGTCGTGCTACCTTCGTGCTGGATCAGATTGGCCACCGATTGGCCAGCAAACCGCAGTTGCCCGCCGCACTTGTCGATGGTGGTGATCGTCACACCCGGGCCCAATTCCACACGGGTTTCCCGGCCGGTCACGGGCTCGGGGGCGATCCGCAGCGTGCCCAGCGTGGCGGTCTCGCCCGGTCTCAGTGCAATGCCCAACGAGCCACGAAAGACATTAAGCATGGCAGCGGTTGAGTTGCCGCACCAGACGACACTGGTCGTTCCATCCTCGGCGTTGCCGGTGTCAAAAATGTTGACCGTCGTGGCGGTCGTGCCGGTATCGAGCTTGATTCGCGAGCTGCCCGCACCCGAGCCCCGTCCAATGTGCACCTTGGTTGCGGCAATCCGCAAATACTGATCGCGGTACTCGGCGTAACCGAGACCATTGACGGCACGCAGTCCGATGCGACCGGTAAATGACTGCTCGATATTGAGCGATGCCGGAGCAACCGCAGCCTGATTGAGCCCGTAGAGAATGTCCACGGCCGAGTCGACCAGGTAAACCTCATCGCCCGAGACCGGCACGGCATTACCGGACCAATTGCGCGGCGTGGTCCAGAAGTTGGGTCCGCTGGCAACCGTCGTGGCGGCGATCGACAATGTCTGCGTGTCAGCCGCGCCGCCGTTGATCGTCGATCCGGTCACCACAAACGGCACGCCGGGCTTGTCGCCACGCAGCACCAACGTCGTACCATCTACGGTCGCCGTGACTTCGCTAAACTCGGCGAGAGACGAGGTGTTCCACGCCGTAGCCAGCGCTGCGATCAAGGTGCTGGCGGATGTCGACGCCGCGATAACCGTGATGCTTTTGCCGTTGATCGTGAGGATGAATTGATCGCCCACTTCGATTGCGGCGGCGGTGACGCGGGTCTCCTGAGTCACCGGGGCAGCGTCGCCCCGCCAAATGCAGATTGCCATCGTGTTTAACTCCGAGAAGGTTGAGCAACGAGCGGCGAGGCCGACTCGAATTGATAGAGCCAAGTGACTTCAAAATCGGTTTCGGATGCAGCAGCCCCACTGCCCACGCGGCGCGGCAAGCGGCGGGTGATCGTCGAGGTATCTTGATGCCACGCCGCGAGCCAAATGGGGGCAGCCGGCGTGGGATACTCGCGCAAGCCGACGGCTCGACCGGACTGCGTGGCCCGGTAAGGCGTCGACTCTTGCACTTGCTGTCGCACCGGTGGACCAGCAAGCGTGGCGAGATACACCCAGCGGGGACCACCGCCCGCGAATGTCAGCACTTCTTCCCAGCGCAACAGCAAGTTCGTTTCGCGCGAGACCGGCAGGTCGGCCTCGAGTTCGATCGTGTAGCTGCGATAGGTCGAGTACTCGGCTCCGCGGCCTTGCGGAAACGAGGGTGGCCGCGCCACACGCACGCCGCCGATCGTGTCGCGACTGAGAATCACGTGGGCCGTGGGGGTCGTGCCATCAGGCAAGTAGAGAGTCAAATCTTGTGCGTGCCGCGAGTAGGCGTGCTGCAACTCGTGAATCGCGCGGGTCAACATCTCGGGCGACTCGGCCTGCAATACACCGTCGATCCGCCAGCGCTCGCGGAGCGCCCTGGGCACCCCGTTGGTGGCGAACTGGGTTTCGCGCTGTATCGCGATGCCCGTCTCGGCCAGTGCGTGTCGATAAGAACCGTAGGCGAGAATCATGGGAAGAAGTGGTTGGTGGTTAGTAGTCAGTGGTTGGTGATGAGCCGCGAGTGTGTCACGGTGCTCGAAATCCTCATTGCACTAAGACAACGAGCTCGCTGATGGCATCGACTCGCCGAGCAATGCCTTGCAATTGCAATGGCACCTCGTGACGACCAGCGATCGTCGGACCCGCACTGGGGACCTGAAGCGTGGCAAACTGAAAGACGAGCGTGGCTGCCGAGTTGGTCATCGAAAGCGATGCCGGCGACCCGGCCAAGCTCTGGTCGTAAAGCGCAACCTCGTCGGCCGTGAAGGGATTCGTGCAATTCAAGGTCACCGTGCGATCGCGCGGGATGATTCGCGTCGCGGTCGTCGAGTTGGCGAACGACACTTCCAGGTGATTGTCGATAACGATCGACCACTCTTGCACTTCACGCGACTGACCGACGAGGTTGAGGATCGTATCGCTGAACAGAAACGGCGGCCCGCCGGGATACGCGACACTCGGAAACGAACCCGCCAGCCCGCAAGTTTCGGTTTTGCCGACGATTTCCAATCGCAACCGCAGTGGCTGACCGCTGCGACATGCGAACACGGCGCGGTTCACCAAGCAGCCGGTGTACGTAAAGACGCCCGCGACTTTGTCGACCTGGATGAACCGCTCGCCGAGCGACTCGCCGAGTGAATACTGGCCGTCGACCACCGCACCGCCGAGTATCCACGGCAGCAAATGTCGCAAATCGTCGGCCGCAGGAACCAGCTCGATCACGCCTGAAACCGTGTCAACGCCGCAACGGGTTCGCGCTGCCAGATGCGCGCGGCTGCCGCGAATGCCGCTGGTATCGATGATCTGACTCACTTTCGTGATGGCACATTGCTCGAACTCGACGCCCCGGCCGACCGGCAGAAGCGTATCGATGCCGAGTGCTGCTTGATAACCTTGGCTCATGACTCACGGCTCCCACCAATGAACTTATTGACGACTAGATTGCCAATGAGCCAGGGCGACCAACGGAAGCCCGGTATTTACCGGCTGCGCGTTGCTTGCCTAGGCACTTTGACTGTGCAGGGTTCAATAGAACTGCCCGCGACGTTCGCGACTAACAAATCGCAAGACTAATGACGATTGCAACAGGCCTCGTTGATATGCGTCCGGCCCGACGACAGCCCGTGGCTCGACCGTGCAACGGATAACTTCTTCCACGTCGGGCAACGGCTGTTGACTGAAGGCACGCGCGATCGTTTCGCGCCATTCGAGCGGCGACTTCAAGCTGCCAGCAATCTGTTCGTTGTCGGCCGTCAGGATCGTGACCAAGACGGCGTAGCCGATGTCATCGCGGAGATTGGTGCCCGAACCGAGCGGCATCGACTCGCTTCCTTCCGGCGACACGATGACGCCCGGCAGCGACAGTTGCCCCTGGGCAAACTCCCGCGACCAAGCGACCTTGCGCAGCACGATACTTGTCGGTGCGATGCCAGCGAGCCCCAGGTTGCGAATCCTTCGCCAAACCGCGGTCAAGCAGCGACTGTAAACCGGCACGTAGGTGCTTGGCGCCTGATAGCCATCGTTAAATTGCGGCAAAAACTGCCAAAGTGCGGCTGGTTTCATGAGGCGTTATCCCGGGTAATGATGCGACGCCAGCGACGCTCGGCGCCGCCGATCGTGGCCGTGACCGTCACCAACACCGCATCGCCGGCGATCAGGCGATTGGTCGGCTCGTCGTATTTCAAACCGCCGGTGCTGGCGATCGGACTAAGCGGCGTACCGGAAGCAATGAGTGCCGAGCCGTCATTGCGGCGCACAACCTCGATCGTGGGGGCGGTAATGCCCGCGGTGACGACAGTGCCGTTATGGAACCAAGTCACGGTGTACTCATCGCGGCCACTGCCGTTATCGACCGTGACTTGAATATCAGCCGGGTAGATCGCTTCGGATGCCGCGAGCATGACGGGCTCAATCGTGGGGCCACCATGATGCAACTGGATCGGCGCGTCCTCGCAACGATGGATGTTGGTATCATCGGTGAGATACACGTCATACACGGCTAGCAGCGTCGAACCGAGTTTCACGTGCGCCGTGAACCAACCGACCAGCGGTTCGGTGACCGTCGCGGTGTAAATCCCTTTGCGATTGGTCGCTTCGCTGAGTGCGTCACCCCCCAGGTTCGCGAGTGTGTCGCTACCATAGGGATACAATTCGAGCGTGAGGCTCAGGCCCGCCGGGGCGCGGACTTCGACCGGTGTATTGGCCACGATGAAATACTCCTGTGAGCTTGAGTTGCCTTAGACTTGATCGAACAGACCGAGATCGACGAGTGCCTGGACGACATCCAGATGCGTAGTCCAGTTGTTGTAGTTTGACTTGGCACGTTGATTGACCGGCGTCGCGCCGAAAAACCCGAGCTTTTGATCCGACGAACTGCCAATGCGTGAACCATTGGCGTTACCCACGCTCAGATTGATGCCATCGGCCAAGCGCAGGGGACTTAAAATCAAGGTCGTTCCCATCCCGATGACGAGCGGACAAACACTGTCAGCAATCCAGTACTGGAACTCCCCTTGTACGTTAGCGCCATCGATCATCGAACCCGATCGATGCTCGTAGCGTATGAGGCCTTTACCTGAGGCTGACGTCACGAAAATCAAATCACTCAAATCGAGGTCGGGGTTCTCGACCACGAAGCCGTTGAATCCCACGCGGTTGCGCAGATAAAAGCGACTCCGGCCAAATTCGTCTCCCGTCTGTTCGAGCATCAACTCATTGTGGTTGGTCGAGATGACGTGATTGACGTTGAGCTGATGATTCGTCGCGTCCCAGGTCAAATCGCTGCTGCCAGCAAATGCTCCCGCGGCGTTGAATTGCAACTGCGACTCGCCCCCGCCGGGGGTTCC
>JAEUIL010000089.1 GCA_016794255.1 Planctomycetaceae bacterium
GCAAGCCGGTTTCTCCCGAAGGCATGGTGGGCGAGGACTTTCCCGACGCCATCCGCAAGCCGCCGGTAGCTCTGTTGGTGGCTTCTCAACAGGTGCCAGCGACCGAGTTGCGCATTGGCGATGTGATTGTGGTCAAGGCGGGACAAACCATTCCGATCGACGGCGAGGTGATCGAGGGCGTGGCCTCGGTCGACGAGAGCGCCGTCACCGGCGAGAGCGCGCCGGTCGTGCGCGAGAGTGGCGGCGACCGCAGTTCGGTCACCGGCGGGACTCGCGTCATCTCGGACTGGCTCATCATTCAGGTCAGGGCACTACCGGGTCAAAGCTTCTTGGATCGCATGATTGCGATGGTCGAGGGAGCCAAACGACAGAAGACTCCAAACGAGATCGCTCTGGCCATCCTGCTCGCGGCCTTGACGCTGATCTTTCTGCTGGTCGTTGCCACGTTGCTGCCCTATTCGACGTTCAGCGTCCAAGTATCGGGCCAGGGGCGACCGATTAGCATCACGGTGCTCGTCGCGCTGTTCGTCTGTCTCGCACCGACCACGATCGGAGCGCTGTTGTCCGCCATCGGCATCGCGGGCATGAACCGACTGAGTCAATCGAACGTGATCGCCATGTCGGGACGCGCTGTCGAGGCAGCGGGCGATGTCGACGTGCTGCTACTCGACAAGACCGGCACCATCACACTCGGCAATCGTCAGGCAACGCGTTTTATTCCGGCGTCGGGCAACACGGAACAGGAACTTGCCGAAGCTGCTCATCTGGCATCGCTCGCCGACGAGACCGCCGAGGGACGTAGCATCGCCGTGCTAGCCAAGAAGCAGTTCGGCTTGCGCGGCCGAGATCTCGAGCATGTGCGACCGCACTTTGTGCCGTTCTCGGCGCGAACGCGCATGAGCGGCGTGACTCTCGATGGCCATGAGATTCGTAAAGGGGCTGCTGAGGCGGTCGAGACCTATGTGCGGGGCATCGGTGGCTTCTTGCCCGAGAATGTGCGGGACGCCGTGCAACAGATTGCCAAGTCGGGTGGCACGCCGCTCGTAGTGAGTCGCGACGAAAAAGTGCTCGGTGTCATCGAGCTCAAGGACATTGTAAAGGGCGGAATCAAGGAACGGTTCGCTGAACTGCGGCGGATGGGCATCAAGACCGTGATGATCACAGGCGACAACCCGTTGACCGCCGCCGCGATTGCCGCCGAAGCCGGGGTCGATGACTTTCTGGCCGAAGCGACCCCCGAAGCCAAGCTGTCGCTCATCCGCGAGTATCAGAAAGGCGGACGCCTTGTCGCGATGACCGGCGATGGCACGAACGACGCTCCGGCGCTAGCGCAGGCCGACGTGGCCGTCGCCATGAACAGCGGCACCCAAGCGGCCAAGGAAGCGGGCAACATGGTCGATCTCGACTCCAATCCCACCAAGCTCATCGAGATCGTCAACATCGGCAAACAACTGCTGATGACCCGTGGCTCGCTGACAACGTTCAGCATCGCCAACGATGTGGCGAAGTATTTCGCCATCCTGCCGGCGGCGTTCGCGGCGACTTATCCTGCCCTCAAAGCATTGGACCTCATGCGGCTGTCGTCGCCGTCGAGCGCCATCCTGTCGGCAGTCATCTTCAACGCGCTAATCATCATCGCGCTGGTGCCATTGGCGTTGAAGGGCGTGGCGTATCGACCCGTGGGAGCAGCTCAACTGCTGCGCAATAATCTACTCGTTTACGGTGTGGGGGGGCTGATCGTGCCCTTCGTCGGGATCAAAGCGATTGACTTGCTACTTTCCGCCGTGGGCCTCGCTTAAGGAACGAAAAAATGATCGCACAACTTCGCACCGCAGCGTTAGTATTGCTCGCGCTGACAATTCTCACCGGCGGAGTCTATCCGTTGATCGTGACCACGATCGCACAACTGGTGTTTCCGACACAGGCGACCGGTAGCTTGATTCAACACCGAGAGCGGGTCACCGGTTCCGAACTCATCGGCCAGCCGTTCTCGCAACCCGAGTACTTTTGGGGACGGCTCTCAGCCACTGCTCCGTTTCCGTACAACGCCGCAGCGTCGAGCGGTTCAAATCTCGGCCCGCTGCATCCCCTTCTCAAGGATGCTGTCGAAGCACGGCTTGCCGCACTCGAGGCGGGTGGCGCCGCGCGAGCGGCGGTACCGGTAGACCTGGTGACCGCATCGGGCAGCGGACTCGATCCGCATATTTCTCCCGCGGCGGCAGAATTTCAGGTGCCGAGAGTCGCTGCGGCGAGGAAAATGACTACTGAAGCCGTGTTCGCTCTGGTTCGTCAATCTACGGAGGGGCGACAGTTCGGCATCCTCGGTGAACCGCGCGTGAATGTGCTTCGATTGAATCTGGCGTTGGACCAACATCTGGTGAACTGAGACGGTACATGCCCGCGACTCGTCCCAATCCTGATGATTTGCTCGCACAAGTGCAGGCCGCCGAGGCCGAGGCTAAACGAGGGTCGCTGAAGATCTTCTTCGGCTATGCTGCCGGCGTTGGCAAGACGTACTCGATGTTGGAGAACGCGCAACGAGCGAAGGCCGCCGGTCGCGAAGTTGTCGTGGGTTATGTCGAACCTCATGGTCGACGCGAAACCGAGGCGCTGCTTGCTGGTCTCGAAGTGCTCCCCACGCGTGAGTACGAGTATCGCGGAGTCACGCTCCGAGACTTTGACGTCGATGCGGCCTTAGCTCGCCGTCCCGACTTGATTCTGGTCGATGAGCTGGCGCATACCAATGCCGCGGGGTGCCGGCACGAGAAACGGTGGCAGGATGTCGAGGAGTTGCTTGAAGCGGGAATCAACGTTTGGACGACGCTCAATGTCCAGCACATCGAGAGTCTCAATGATGTGATCGGGCAGATCACGGGTGTCACCGTGCGCGAGACAGTGCCCGACCGCGCGTTCGATCTGGCCGATGATCTGGAATTGGTCGACATCACGCCCGAGGAGTTGATGCTTCGGCTCAAGGCGGGCAAAGTCTATCTGCCCGAGCAGGCTCAACGCGCGATCCAGAGTTTCTTTCAACGGTCCAATCTCACCGCGCTGCGGGAACTTTCGTTGCGGCAAGCAGCCCGGCGAATCCATACCGATGTCGAGCTGGCGCGGCGCGAGAAGGCGGCGATCCGCCCCTGGGCTACGGCCGAACGCTTGCTGGTCTGTGTCGGCGCGAGCCCCACGACGGCTCGTGTGATTCGCACGGCTCGACGGATGGCGGCAGCCCTTGATGCTCCGTGGCTGGCCGTGTCGGTCGATCTCACGGGCGAGCCGGCGAACACGCCCGCCAAGCAGCAGATCAGCCGCAACTTCCGCCTTGCCGAACGGCTCGGAGCAGAAACGGTCACGCTTGCCGGACAGAACGTGACCGACACGATCCTCGACTATGCCCGCTCACGCAATGTCACCAAAGTGTTGATCGGCAAGACGAACCAGCCGCGCTGGCGGCGATTGGTGTTCGGCACGGTGATCGATGACATCTTGGAGAAAAGCGGCGAGATCGACGTGTATGTCATTCACGGCGAGGACGAGCACGCAGAATCGATCCCCGTGCAGGCCTCAAAGTCATCGGCGACTAAACTTCCCTACATCGCCGCATCTGCCGTCATCGGCCTGACGAGTCTCGTCGCGTACGGACTCCAGTTCTTGCACTTTGCGGATGCCGAAGCGAACACCGTGATGCTGTTTCTCGCCGCGGTTGCGTGGACCGCCTTTCGGTATGGACGGGGGCCGGCGGTGCTGACAAGTCTGTTGGCCGTATTGATCTTCGACTTCTTTTTCGTGCCACCGTTTTATACCTTTGCGGTGTCCGACACACAGTATGTGGTCACGTTCGCCGTCATGCTGACGATCGGACTGGTAATCAGCACGTTGACATCGCGCTTGCGTGCCCAGATTGAAAGCACGCGACAGCGCGAACGACGGACGGCTTCGCTCTACGAGCTGGGCAAACAACTGAGTTCGCTCTATGGCAACGTGTTTCTCGTCGGAGCAGCGGGTAGCAAGGTGGCCGAGATGCTCGGTGGAGAAGTGGCGGTCTATCTGCGTCAGGCGTCTGGTGCGCCGGAGCTTGCGTTTGGGCACGATTCCTCGATTGCCCAACATGCCCTGAGCATGCCTGTCGCCCAATGGGTGATTGAACACGATCAGCTCGCGGGTGCCGGGACGAATACGCTCCCCAATGCCGTGGCCCTGTTCTTTCCGTTAACCGGTTCCCAGGGTACCCACGGTGCCATCGCCATTCGGGCACGCGATGCCGAGCAACTGCTCGATCCCGAATTTCGGCATCTTCTGGACGCGTGCGCCAATCAGTTGGCCTTGGCGCTCGAACGCGACCAGTTGGCAATCGAAGCTGCGGACGCGCGCATTCGAGCCGAGGCCGAACAGGTGCGTAGCAGCCTGCTGAGCAGCGTCTCGCACGATCTCAAGACCCCGCTGGCCGCCATCGCCGGCGCGAGTAGCAGCTTGCTGGAAGCGGCTTCGCTGGACCAAGAAACCCGTCGTCAATTGCTCGAGACCGTGGCCGACGAGGCGGCGCGATTAAATCGACTGCTCGAGAATATCTTGCAGATGTCGAAGCTCGAGGCCGGTGCAGCGGCTCCCAATTTTCAGTGGCATGTCTTAGAGGAAGTCATCGGCTCGGCACTCCATCGCACACGTCGTGAATTGGCCCAGCACGAAGTTGTCACGCATCTTGCCAACAATCTGCCGCTGCTGTACCTCGATGGCTTGCTCATGGAACAAATGTTTGTCAATCTCTTCGAGAATGCAGCTCGCTACACGCCTGTGGGTACGGAGGTCACGATCCGCACGGCCTTGGATGGCAAGCAGGTCCGCATCGCAATCTCGGATAATGGTCCTGGTTTACCGACCGGTGCCGAAGAGCGAATTTTCGACAAGTTCTATCGGGCCTCTCCCACTGCGGATGGCGGCCGAGGAAGCGGCCTCGGACTTGCCATTTGTCGGGCGATCGTCAAAGCCCACGGCGGGACCATCTCTGCCGCCAATCGCCCTGGCGGTGGCGCCGAGTTCGTGATTCGACTCCCGCTTCCGCAAAATTCGCCGCAGGTCATCGTAGAATAGCGTCATGGAAGCCAACGGCCATCGTATTTTGATCATCGAAGATGAGCAGCCGATCCGCCGGTTCCTCAAGGCCTCGTTGTCGAACGAAGGCTATCGAGTCAGTGAAGCAACCGGCGGCGAAGAAGGCTTGCGACTCGCATCGGCCCAGCCGCCCGATCTGGTGATTCTCGACCTCGGTCTTCCTGACCTCGATGGGCAAGACGTGTTAATGCGACTGCGGGAATGGTACACCTCGCCGATCATCGTGCTGTCCGCGCGAGATCAAGAATCACAGAAGATCAAGGCGCTTGATAGCGGTGCTGACGACTTCGTGACCAAGCCGTTCGGCGTCGGAGAATTGTTGGCGCGAATGCGAACCGCCATGCGTCACTCTCATCGAGTTGGTGCCGAAGCGACGACCATCGCCATCGGTAACCTCCGGCTCGACCTGACCGCCCGGCTCGTGTACCGCAACGACAAAGAGGTTCATCTGACGCCGCTGGAGTACAAGCTTCTGTTAACCATGGTCAAACATGCCGGAAGGGTGCTGACGCACAAGTTTCTGTTGCAAGAAGTGTGGGGGCCGCAGGGCACGCAAGAGAACCATTACCTGCGGGTCTTTGTCGCCAGTATGCGTCGCAAGCTTGAAGACGATCCCGCCCGCCCACGGTACATTCTCACCGAGCAGGGTGTCGGTTACCGGTTCGCCGCCGAGTGATGGTTTTCATTCGTTGCTGACTAACGCAACACGTAAATCTCCTTGCCAGTTACGGATCCGACTTGGGACATCGAGGGCTGATAGTACTCAAGCACGCGTGACCGATAACCTGCATCAGAGCCTTTGACGATTCGCTCACAAGCTACCTCGACTCCGCCAATGGCCGGAAGTTGCTCATCAGCCGCGAGTTTGTGGTAAACTCACCGCCGCCACTTCAGCCCACTTCCTTGCTCCACCCCACTCATGCGTCACGACTCGCGTCAGCCCGACCAATTGCGTCCGATCGAAATCATGCGCGGCTTTACTCGCCCGAGCCCGGGCAGTGTGCTGTTCAAGGCGGGGCGCACGACCGTGCTCTGTACGGCGAGCGTCGAGGAATCGGTGCCGCCGTGGATGAAAGGACAAGGCCGCGGTTGGGTGACGGCCGAGTACAACATGCTTCCCAGCAGCACCAGTCCGCGCAAGCAGCGCGAACGGGCCAAAGTCGATGGCCGCACGACCGAGATCCAACGCCTCATCGGTCGCAGCCTGCGGGCCATCGTCAATCTCGACGCCTTGGGCGAACGCTCGATCGCGATCGATTGCGAAGTGCTCGAAGCCGACGGCGGCACGCGAACAGCCAGCATCACGGGCGCTTTCATCGCCCTGGTCGACGCTCTGGCGACGCTCGCCGATCGGCTCGATCCGGCCCAGCCGGTGCTGCGTGATTCGATCGCGGCCATCAGCGTCGGCATCGTCGACGGTCGGCCGGTGCTCGATCTTGACTATGTCGAAGATGTCGATGCAAGCGTCGACATGAACGTCGTCATGACCGGCCAAGGACGATTCGTCGAAGTGCAAGGGACCGGCGAAGAAGCAACCTTCACCGAAGACGAGTTGCAAGCGCTACTCAAGCTGGCCAAGGGGGGCATCATGCAGCTATTCGCGGTGCAGAAGCAGACGTTGGGGCCATTGTGGAAGTGGTAAATGAAGGAAGGCATGTTCAACACGGAGAGCACGGAGGACACGGAGACAAAGAGCGAGTTTTGATTCAGGTTATTTTCGTCATAGTAAAGCGTGTTAGTGGTTACATCATTCTTGTTGATGCTTGATTCGTACTCTCCTTAACTCCGTGCCTTCTCTGTGTCCTCCGTGCTCTCCGTGTTGAACTCTTCCCGCCCCTTCACCGACTCTCCTTCTCCCGCGTGGCTCAAGAGTTTTCGCGAGCGGCTGCTGCGGTGGTTCGTGGCTCATCGGCGTGATTTGCCGTGGCGGAAGACGCGCGACCCGTATGCGATTTGGGTCAGCGAAGTGATGTTGCAGCAAACGCAGGTGGCCACGGTCGAGGCGTATTTTTCTCGCTTTCTCGCGTCGTTTCCGACGATCGCCGCCTTGGCCGCGGCCGACGAACAACAGGTGCTGCGTCATTGGGAAGGCTTGGGCTATTACCGTCGCGCACGTCAACTGCATCGCGCGGCTCAGGTCGTGGTCGCCGAACATGGCGGCGTGTTTCCGCGCGAGATCGACGTCGTGCGCAGCTTGCCGGGCATCGGTCGCTACACGGCCGGGGCGATTCTCTCGATCGCACATGATGACCCGCATCCGATCCTCGAGGCGAACACGTTTCGGTTGCTGGCCCGGCTGTTGGCTTATCGCGATGATCCCCGCTCGAACGCGGGCCAAACGCGGCTCTGGTCCTTCGCCGAGCAGTTGCTGCCCAAGCGCGATGTCGGTGCGTTCAATCAAGCGCTCATGGAACTCGGTGCGCTCATCTGCACGCCCCGAGCGCCGCGGTGTGACGAGTGTTCCGTCGCGCAGTTGTGTCCCACGCGCGCTCAAGGCCTACAGGCCGAGATCCCACCGCCGGTGCGTAAAGTAGCGTTTGAATCCGTTCGCGCCGCGGCCGTTGTCGTCGAGAAGGATGACACGGTGCTGGTGGTGTGCAATCCGGCCGGGGAACGTTGGGCCGGTATGTGGGACTTTCCCCGCTTCGAGCTTCGCGGTGAAGGCCCGACGACGGTCGAGCAAGAACTCGCGGCGCAAGTGGCCGAGCGAACTGGCATCAAAGTGCGGCTGCAACGCTCGTTCGCCACGCTCAAGCATGGCGTGACGCGCTATCGGATCACGCTCGACGCCTGGTTGGCGACAGCCCGTGGTGGTCGTTTGGCGCGCAACGCTTGGTCGCCACGGTGGGTCACGATGGACGAACTGCACGAACTGCCGCTGAGCACCACCGCTCGCAAGATCGCCAAGCTGATTGCGGCGATGCGGTAGTATCTCTGCTCGCGGCGAACGATTAAAATGGCGGCGAATCTTGTACTCTGACGAGGAACTCTGCCAATGCTCGCACGATTGCTGTTGGGTTTGATGATCTTACTGGGCGTTACTTCGGTCCACGCTGACGACGCACCGCTGACCCGCATCGCGTTCGGCTCCTGTTGCCGGCAGGACAAACCGCAGCCGATTTGGAACACGATCGCCGACAGCAAGCCGAGCTTGTTTCTCTTCATCGGCGACAATATCTATGGCGACTCGGACGACATCGCCGTGTTGCGAACCAAGTGGAACCTGCTGCTCGCTCAGCCCGGCTTTCAACGGCTGAAGCAGACCTGCCCGGTTTGGGCGACTTGGGACGATCACGACTACGGCCGCAACGACGGCGGGGCCGAGTTCCCGATCAAGCGCGAGTCGCAGCAGTTGTTCCTGGATGTGTTCGAGATCGCGAAAGACTCGCCGCGCCGTCAGCAAGAGGGTGTGTACGACGCGCACATCGTCGGACCCGTGGGCAAGCGCACTCAGATTATCTTGCTCGATACACGCTACAACCGCAGTCCGCTCAAGCTCGGCGTCAAGCCCGCCGACGTGAGCGAAGGAATCCGCGGGATCTATGCCGCCGACAGCTCGCCCGACAAGACGCTGCTCGGCGACACGCAATGGAAGTGGTTGGCCGAGCAGCTGGCCAAACCGGCCGAGGTGCGGATCATCGCCAGCAGCATCCAAGTGATTCCCGACGATCACCTGTGGGAGAAGTGGGGCAACTTTCCGAACGAACGCGAACGGTTGTTCCGCTTGATCGCAAGTAGCGGCGCGAAAGGCGTGGTGCTTTTAAGCGGCGATCGCCACTTGGCCGAGATCTCGCGGCTCGATCGGGCCGACATCGGTTATCCGCTCTTCGACATCACCAGCAGCAGCCTCAACATGGCCAGCGGCAATCAAACCGCGGGCATCCGCTGGGTGAACGAAGTCAATCGTCATCGCGTTGGGCTCACTTGGTTCGAGACCAACTCGGGCCGCATCGATATCGATTGGCAAGCGACCGACCCGGTGCTCACGATGCAAGTCTGCGCCGAAACCGGCGTGCCGGTACTCACACAGCGGATCAAGCTCAGCGATCTGGCGGCGAAGCCGAAATAGGAAAAAGATTTAAACACGGAGAACACGGAGGTCACGGAGCCGAGGGCAGGAGAAAACTGCAGATCGATTGGAGATATGAATTGCGATGAAGTTGAATGGGACGGAAGTTGGCTGGGTGGCTGTTCGATCGGATGTAAATCGTCTTCTTAACTCCACCCTAATCTCCGTGCTTTCTCCGTGACCTCCGTGTTCTCCGTGTTAAATCTGCCTTTTCCCTGCCTCAGTCTTAGCAGGGCACCAAAATCGTTCCTCTGCCGTTCAAACTTTGCTCGCAATCCGCTATTCTGAGCGGGTGATGTGAGCAACTGGCGACGCGAACTGCTATTGAGAGAAACTCGGCAATGGATTTGATTCTCTTCGCACAAAAGAACAACGATGTGACGGGCTGGTTGGGCGTGGGCGTCGGCGTGTTTCTGCTCGTCGTGTTCGGCTTGGCCATGTTGTTTGTCGTGCTGCTGTACGGCAATCTCTGGTTCCAGGCGTACATGAGCAACGCTCGCGTCAGCTTCTGGAGCTTGATCGGCATGACCTTTCGACAGGTCGACGCTCAGACCATCGTCCGCGCCAAGATCATGGCCATGCAGGCCGGGTTGGGCGATGACCCCTCGGCTGGCATCATCAGCACCCGTCGCTTGGAAGCGCACTATCTCGCCGGCGGCAATCTGCCGCGCGTCATCACGGCGATCATCGCCGCGCATCGTGCCGATCTCGATTTGGACTTCGATCGCGCCGCGGCCATCGACCTCGCTGGTCGCGATGTGCTCGAAGCGGTGCAGACGAGCGTGAATCCGAAGGTGATCGATTGTCCCGAGCAACGCTCGCAAGACTCCGCTCTCTCGGCCATTGCCAAGAACGGTGTCGAACTGCGCGTCCGGGCTCGCGTCACGGTGCGCACCAATCTCAAGCAGTTGATCGGCGGCGCGACCGAAGATACGGTCATCGCCCGGGTCGGCGAAGGCATCATCACGGCGATCGGCTCGGCCGAGAGTCATTTCGAGGTGATGGAGAATCCCAACCTGATCAGCCGCGCCGTGCTCGATCGTGGCTTGGATGCTCAAACCGCGTTTCAGATCGTGTCGATCGACATCGCACACATCGTCGTGGGCGAGAACATCGGCGCTCGCTTGCAAGCCGACCAGGCCGAGGCCGACACTCGCGTGGCCCGTGCCAAGGCCGAGGAGCGGCGTTCGGTGGCGATTGCCCACGAGCAAGAGATGAAAGCCAAGGTGGCCGAGAACCGTGCTCGGCTGTTGCAGAGCGAGGCGTCGGTGCCGCTGGCGATGGCGACGGCGTTCCGGCAAGGCAAGTTCAAGGCCGGTGTGTAACGAGATCAGAACTTCAACGAGCAACGTCGCAAAGGTTACCACTCCATGCTGACACTTCTGGCCCAAGTTCCCAAGAACGCACAGCCCGCGAGCGGCTTGCCGCAGATGATCTTCATCATCGTCATGATCTTCGCGATCTTCGTGGGGATCGTGTTTCTGGCCGTGTTCATGCGTTACTTCCGGTTGTGGGTGCAATGCGTCACGACGGGCACCGGCATCGGCATTCTCGATCTGCTCGGCATGACCTTTCGCAAGGTGCGGCCCGACATCATCGTGCGTAGCCGCATCATGGCCGTGCAGGCCGGGTTGGGCGAAAGCTCGGGCATCACCACGCGAGCGCTCGAAGCCCACTATCTGGCTGGCGGTCGTGTGCCGCAGGTGGTCCGCGCCATGATCGCGGCTCACAAAGCCAAGATTATCGACCTGAGTTTCCGCAACGCCTCGGCAATCGATCTCGCCGGTCGCGACGTGCTCGAAGCGGTGCAAACGAGCGTCTATCCGAAGGTGATCGATTGTCCCGGTCGCAGTAGCGGCAAAGACTCGCTCGACGCCGTGGCGAAGAACGGCATTCAGTTGAAGGTCAAAGCGCGCGTGACCGTGCGGGCCAACTTGCAGCAGTTGATCGGCGGTGCGACGGAAGAGACGATCATTGCCCGCGTCGGCGAAGGCATCGTGAGCGCGATCGGCTCGGCCGACTCGCATTTCGACGTGCTCGAAAACCCCGACCTAATCAGCAAGGCGGTGCTGGCCCGACGGCTCGATTCGCAAACCGCGTTCGAGATTGTCTCGATCAACATCGCCGACATCGACGTGGGCGACAACATCGGCGCGCGGTTGCAGGCCGATCAGGCCGAGGCCGATACCCGCGTCGCTCGGGCCAAGGCCGAGGGTCAACGGGCGATGGCCGTCGCGCAGGAGCAAGAGATGCTCGCGCGGATCGAAGAGTCGCGGGCGATTCTCGTGGCTGCCGAGAGCGAGGTCCCCAAGGCGATCTCCGAGGCGATCGGCGGCGGCACGTTGAACATCATGGACTATTACAAGCTGCGCAACGTGCAAGCCGACACCGAGATGCGCAGCGCTATCGCCGGGGCGAACAACACCACGCGCGTGCCTTCACGCGGAGTTCCGTCATGATCGCGCTCGTGCCGCTCTTTGCTGCTGGCGATTGGGTGCAAGTCGTCATCTTTCTGGTGTTCCTCGTCATTGCGGGGATCAACCAGATGATCAAGAACGCGCGCGAGAAGCAGGCGATGCGGCCACCACGTCCGCCACAGCCCGAGAACGACGTGCGTGGCAAAATCGAAAGCGAGCTGGAAGCGTTTTTGCGTCGCGCTCAAGGCAAGCCTCCGCAGCCGACCCGGCCCGAGCCCCCAACGCCAGCCGCGGCTCAGCCGTCGAACAAGAACAAAAACAAGCCCTCGAAAAAGGCCCGTCGTCAGGCGGCGATGGGCGAAGTGGTCGCGGCCGAGACCGTCGAAAGCAAACCGCGACCCCGGCTCGAACCGCGCTTGCAACAGCACATCGACACCTCGCGGTTCGACGAACGGGCCAAACATCTGACGAACATCGCGCACGAAGCGGACGATATTGATTCGCACGTGCACAATGTGTTTGACCATCAACTGGGCAGCCTCGGCGGACGGGCCCATGTGCAGAGCGATCAGGCCGCGGTGCCCGTCGATGCCGAAGCGCCCCCCGCCACCGCGGCTGCCATCTCGGCCCTGCTCGCCGATCCCGCCGCCCTGAAACAGGCGATCATCCTGCAAGAGATCCTGTCGCGGCCGACGCATCGTTGGTAAATTGTCTCTCCGAGCGACCGACGCCTCCGCCGGCTCGATGAGCCGTGCCGGTCGACACTTCGGCCCCGAGATCTCGCGGCCAAGTATTCGCGTCGCGCTCCGCTTTGACGACTACTCAACATCTTATTCCCCGCATTTCGATAAGGACTTGGACACCATGGCAGTTGCAAAGATTGAACCCGGCAAGACACGACTCGGCTGGATCGGTACGGGCGTGATGGGCGTCAGCATGTGCGGACACCTGCTCGCCAAAGGTTTTGCCTGCACGGTTTACAACCGTAGCAAGGCGCGGGCCGAGAGCTTGCTGGCCAAGGGTGCCAAATGGGCCGACAGTCCGAAGGGTGTCGCCGAACAGTCGGATGTTATCTTCACGATCGTCGGCTTCCCCAGCGACGTGCGCGAGGTCACGCTCGGCGCCAGCGGCACGCTCGCCGGAGCGAAGGCCGGTAGCATTCTGGTCGACATGACCACGAGCGAGCCGTCGTTGGCGGTCGAGATTTACGAGGCGGCCAAGGCCAAAGGCGTGCAGTCGGTCGATGCTCCGGTCTCGGGCGGCGACATCGGCGCGAAAGAAGCTCGGCTATCGATCATGATCGGCGGCGACAAGGAAGTGGTCGACGCCTTGCAACCCTGCTGGGAAACCATGGGCAAGACCATCATCCATCAAGGTGGTCCCGGCGCGGGCCAGCACACCAAGATGGCCAACCAGATCTTGATCGCCTCGAACATGATCGGCGTCTGCGAGTCGCTGCTCTACGCCTATCGCTCGGGCCTCGACCTCAATACGGTCATGATGTCGGTCTCGCCGGGGGCGGCGGGCAGTTGGTCGCTGTCGAACCTTGGTCCGCGGATCATCGCTAACAATTTCGACCCCGGCTTCGTCGTCGAGCACTTCATCAAGGACATGGGTATCGCGCTGCAAGAGTCGCGGCGGATGGGTCTGTCGATGCCCGGCTTGGCGCTTGCCAATCAGCTGTACATCTCGCTCGCCGCACAAGGTTACGGTCGGCACGGCACCCACGCACTCGAAGTCGCCCTGGCCAACATGGCTGGCATCGACTGGAAGAACCGAAAGTAAGTTGTCCCGCTGGACCGTGTTTCAACGCGGGGATAGTTGCGTCGTATGCACCTGTTCGAGTTCCATGATCTGCCGAATGTCCCCGCGACGATTCGGCTCACGCTGCTCGATATCCTCGCGTTTTGCAACGGACCGGTGCGCGACTATTACGGCGACCTTTGTCGGACGATCGTGCATGAAGCCGAGACTCGCGGTTTGCGCACGGTCGTCGAGTTGGGGGCCGGCACCGCGCCGCTGACCATGCATCTAGCGGCGCTGCCGGCCGCTCGCGGCTTGCGGCTCGTGGCCTGCGATCTGTATCCCGACATTGAGCATTACCGCGAGCTCACCAAGCGTCATCCAGATCAGGTGCAGGGGATTGTCGAGCCGGTCGATTTCACCCTGCGGCACGATTGGGGGCCCGGCGTGCTACTCGTGCTCAACGCCACGTTTCATCACATTCCGCCCGAGCTGCGTCGGCAGACGCTCGCGGCGCTCACGCAATCGTCGGACCGGGTGTTGATCTTCGAGCCGATTCAAAACAATCTCGTGTCGATGCTCCTCGCGCTGACGTCGTTCTTCCCCGCGATCGCTTCGCCGTTGTGGCTCACTCGACCGGGCATTTTGCGACGCGTGTTGTGGTGCTGGTTGGTGCCGATCGCGCCGCTTATGTTCGTTTGGGACGCGCTGGTGAGTTGCCTGCGGCAGTGGAGCGGCGAGCGCTGGCAGACCGAGTTGGCCACGATCGTATCTCCCGATCGTAAGCCGCAGATCGCGACCACGATTCACTCGGCAGTGGTCCGTTGGTGAATGGTCGGCACTTCAAGGCTGACGTAGTGTCGGAAGCCGTTTACTATCGCTAGTGTTCCACGCCGCGGCAAATGTCTTGACACCGCGCATCTTGCATTCCTCGCGTAAGTCAGCTAGTTGTATAGTTTTGCAGCGCGCTAGATATCGACGAGGCACCCGCGATGACCGACTCGGCTCAGGCTACTTCCGCCAAGAAAATTCTGCTGGTCGATGACGATAACGAAATCATCGAATCAATGAAGCTCACGCTCGAAGCCCGGGGCTATACGGTCGTGGTGGCTCGCGATGGCAATCAAGGCCTGGCGATGGCCGAGAAAGAGGATCCCGACTTGATGATCCTCGATATGATGATGCCCAAGCGGAGCGGCTTCCTAGTACTCGAAAAGCTGCGCCGCTCGCGTCCCAATCCGTTGCGGGTCATCATGATCACGGCCAACGAAGGGAGCCGGCACAAGGCCTACGCCGAGATGCTCGGGGTCGACGATTACATTCGCAAGCCGTTCGCGATGGACCGATTGCTCGAGTCGGTGGCGAAATTGCTCGACGGGTAATATCCGCCACGTCGCTGGTCGTCGATCGTCGGACTGCCGGAGGTTACTCTCGACGCACCGGCTCGCCGCGAGTTGGTTTCGGCGCCGTCATCCGCCGTGCTTGGTCACCATCCCTACGACGCCTGCGATCATGCCGGTTGATTTCCTAGCCTGGGCCGAACAAATCCGCCGTCTCGACGACGCGCTCGGCCGGCTCGTCACGCAGGCCGGAGTCATCGGTCTGTCGCCGCCCGACGGTCGCGAATGGTTCGAGCTTTTGCGGCACAAGTTGCTGCCGCAGGCTAACGCCGCGCCGTGGCTTGTGGTGGCGGTGGTGGGTGGCACGAACATCGGCAAGAGCGTGGTGTTCAACCATCTCGTCGGACAAGCGGCCAGTGGCGTGAGTCCCATGGCGGCCAAGACCCGGCATCCGGTCTGTCTCGTGCCCCCGGGCTTTGCCGACGAGTCCGCGTTGCAACGCATCTTTGCCGGCTTCGCATTGCAGCCGTGGCACTCCGAGCAAAATCCGTGGACCGAGTGCCCCGAGCATCATTTGTATTGGAAGATCGGCGAACACGTGCCGCCGCGTCTGCTGGTACTCGACACGCCCGACATCGACAGCGATGCGCCGGTGAATTGGCAGCGGGCCGACATCGTGCGGCAAACGGCCGACGTGCTTGTGGCGGTGCTGACGCAACAGAAGTACAACGACGCGACGGTCAAGCAGTTCTTTCGCCACGCCGCCGCGGCCGACAAGCCGATCATCGTCGTGTTTAATCAGTGTGATCTGACCGACGACCGCGCGTATTGGCCCGAGTGGCTGCAAACGTTCGTTACCGAAACCGGCGTCGATGTGCAGTTGACGTATGTCGTTCCTTACGATCGGGCCGCGGCGGGCAAGTTGACGCTGCCGTTCTACGCTGTCGGGCGCGATGGCCGATCCGAGCCGCGGGTCGGTGCGTCGCTGCGTGACGAGTTGGCGACGCTGCACTTCGATGCGATCAAGGTTCGCACGTTGCGGGGCGCATTGGCGCAAGTCGTCGATCCCACTCGGGGCGCTCCGGCGTATCTCGACGAGGTGCGGCAGCTCGGCGCGTCGTTCGCCACAGCCGCCCGCACGCTGGGTGACAAGCAACTCGCCCGCACGAATTGGCCCGCGTTCCCGCCGCAGCCGCTAGTCGACGAGATGCATCGCTGGTGGGACGCGCGACGGCCCGGCTGGTCGCGGCAGGTGCATGGAGCCTATCGGTTCGTTGGCAATGGCGTGCTCTGGCCGCTGCGCAAGGCGTATCACTTCGTGGCGGGCGAGCCGGTCGATCCCCTCGTGCTGTTTCGACAACTCGAACGCCAGGCGATCATCGCGGCGGTCGAGACGATGTTCGACGAACTGACCCGGCTGGCCGAGGTGGGCAACGACATTCTGCGACCACGATTGCAACCGTATGTCGGCGGCGACGCCCGCGGCCGGTTCTTGGCTCAGGTCGTGGCGGCGCATGAACAGCTACCGGCGATCGACGAGCAGTTTCAACGCTACATTCATCAACGGCTTGAGCAATTTGTCCGCGAGTGCCCCGGCTATCACAACTGGCTCAGCGGCATTGACCACGCCGCGGCCGTGTTGCGACCGGTGATCACGTTCACGTTTTCACTCGGTCTGCCGATCGAGCATGTGTTGCATCAGGCCGCCACGCAGGTCGTGACCGACACGGTGACGCAGACCGCGCTGTCGCAGGTGGCGTTGCACACCGGGGCGACCGTCGCCATCGACGCCGCCGCCACGGCCAGCGCGAGCGGCGGCATCAAGGTGCTCGTCGGTTTGTTCCAAGATTTGCAACGCGGCTTCTGTGAACAGCGGCGGCATTGGTTCGAGCGGTTGATCGACGATCACCTGCTGGGACATCTGCGCGTCGATTTAGAGCGCGGGGCCGCGATTGCGAGCGAGCAAGATTTTGGGCAAGTCAGCGATGCTCTCGCACAACTGCGTGCCTTGGCAGAGTAACCATCGCGCGGAACGTGATGGATACGACTATGCCGCTTCGTAGTCTTCGTTCTGCTCGATGAACGGCGGCTCGTCGAACGACTCGTACGTTTCGATCCGCTCGGTCGCACGACCCTCGGGCTCGATCTCTTCGATGTGCTCGTAATACGACACCGGCTTGTTCGGCGTGACGATCACCGTGCCGTCATCGACAATCGGATCATGCCACGTCGTGCCGCCAAACGGAGCACGCGGTCGCTTGCGGATCACGGTCTCACGCTCGATCACTTTCTTGCGACGGCGACGACGCACCGGCGGCGCGGGCTCGTCCATGACCACCGTCTGCATCGCGACCGGCTCGGGCATCTCGATCGTGTAGAGCGTCTCGTCCAACCGCGGCCGGGCCGAGGTCCAGACCGGCTCGGAATACTCGGGCGTTTCGAGCGGCGGCAGGAAGTCGTCGATCGGCTCGGGCTCAAGCGGCGGCAACTCGTACTTCGGTTGCGGCGGTGGGGGCGGCGGAGCGACGTACACCTGCTGAGGCGGTGGCGGCGGCGGAATTTGCACCGCAGCGACCGTGACCGGCTTGCTCAAGTACATCCGCTTGGCGTGAGCGCCGATCTCGGTGTTCTGCGGCAGTTGATACGTCGGCACATCGAGCGTCAAAAACAACTCGGCGATGTGCTCGTGGCACGTGAAGATGATTACCTGATGCCCGGCCTCGGCAAAGTCCTTGAGCGTCTCAGCCGCGGCGCGCGACCGACTCGCGTCGAAGTTGACCAGCACGTCGTCAAGCACCATCGGCAACGTCACGCCGCGCCGGGCGAAACCCGCCACCAGAGCAAATCGCAACGACAGGAACACCTGCTCGCGGGTACCACGACTCAGTCGTTCGACATCGATCGGCGTGCCGGTCGCATCGTCGACGAGCAGCGTGTCGCGATCAAGTGGCGTCCAGATGCGGGTGTAGTGCCCCTCGGTAAGCCGGGCCAGAAACAGCGATGCTTCGCGCAATACCTGCGGCTGACGGTCGAGTT
>JAEUIL010000807.1 GCA_016794255.1 Planctomycetaceae bacterium
CTGCTCCAACTCGGCGTGGCGAGCAATGTGACCAACAGCCAACTGGCGAGAAGCCAGAGGCCATGCTGCCCCAATTTCCGGGCGGGTTGAAACGTCATGGGAAGTTCATCGAGGTTGGCGGGACAACCTGCCGGGCGATGCTCGTTGTATCGCAGCGATACAACCGCACGGACTCACACTTCCCTCATCGGATTCGGCGGAATAGCCCCCTTAATTACAAGCGGTCCGACCGCTAAAAACTGCCCAACTTGACGCGTGTTAGATTGGGTGGGGTATTCCGTGTGACAGCGTTGTGGGAGCAGTCAACAAAGACGAAGATGCGAGGCATTGGTAGCGGAGCCCAGCGATGAGATAGCGCGCGATCTGACGCGGCTTAGCAGCGTGTTGATGTATTCCGTACCACGGGCATCCTGCCCGTGTTTTGTAACGAGAATCACACGGGCAAGATGCCCGTGGTACGGATTATCTCAACGGCCCGTTAACGCACGATGCGGAGTTCGCTACCGGCTGAGGGGCGCGACTTTTGAGAAGACGACGTCGTCGTATACGACGCACGTCGCACCGCGGGGAGCGGCAGTCGATTGAGATGCTCGGCACCGGTCGAAGTCTTGGCAGCCGGTGATTTGACGTCGGTATTCGTCGAGTCCGGTGCGAGTGGCGGCACCACGATCGGCAGCGGGCCCGGCTCGGTGCCTTCGACCGGTATGCCGCTCGCCGCCAAGATGCCTGCGTCGCGACCGCTTAACCTTGGTCCAAAGACCGGCGAGGTCGGCACCGGGTGCAGACCGGTCATCGGCGGCGGTTCGGGATCCGGCGTCTCCGCGGCAAGCTGCCACTCATGCAATCGGCCCACGAGGCGCGCGGCGATGTGGGGGCGACAGGCGAGACAGCGTCGCGCGAAGCCCGGTCGGCAATCGCCGCACTCCGTACAAGGTTCGCACGCGTTCATGGCCGGCCGGCAACCACACATCGTGCGGCAGCAACCGACTTGGCCCAGAGCTACGGCTCCGGCCAACGCGAGCAACCAGCGATGGAATGGCAGCTTATAAAGAGACATCGACCAAACCGAGATGAACACGCTTCGGCAAGGAACCGGACCGAACCGATCGGCCGCTACGTTTTTGTTCGGCGAATTCCGTCGGCAAATTGAGCACAACCGACAACCGCTTCTCAAAGCCCGCAAATAACCCAGTTATCCGCCGTTCCATAGGCGACAATTGGGACCCAATCGCGTGAATCACGCGCCTCAAAAACACCGTAAGCTCTCTGGTTTCAACGCCTTAAAACAGCCCGGACCCTTGACTTTTGCCCCTGCATCCCGGAAACTTGGAGGCTCTGACACAAACGTACCCCTGGTTTCCCAAGAAACCATTCGCAAGGTGGGTATGTCAGCCAAAACTCGGGAGCCGACCGCATGATCGAGGACAAGTCTGAGATTACCGACGAAGAATTTGCCAAGGATTTCGACGAAGAGTTCGACGAGGACTTTGACGAAGCGGTCGACGAAGACTTGCTCGAGTTTGAACGGCAACTGGAAGTGGACGCCGGCCTCGACGTGGAAACGGGCGACACCGGTGAAGACGGTGAACTCGGCGAAGCGTTCGACGAGGAAGAAGATTTCTAGGCGATTTGGATTCCCGCCGGCGATCCGTTGGCCGGAAACAAGCCCATAGCGTGAAATTTCGATTAGGGTGGCGGCGAGCCCATCGCGCCACCCTAATCTCTTTTAATGCCTTGGCACCGCGACCCTTGACGGCGCGCAGCGGGTAACGGACGATCACGCGATCGCTGGTCCTATGCGGCCGGGCCTTGTCGCTTGCCAATCTGTCGTCCGAGGAACGCCCCATGCTCGACTTGATGGAGAAAATCGAAGAAGCCGCTGCGGTCATTCGCAAATATTGGAATCACAAGCCGCACGCCGGCGTGATTCTCGGTACCGGCCTCGGCGGACTTGCCAAGCAGATCGAAGAACCGGTCGAAATCCCCTACGGCGACATCCCGCACTTTCCCAAGTCGACGGCCATCAGCCACAAAGGACAGCTCGTCTGCGGCAAACTTGCCGGCGTGCCGGTCGTGGCGATGGAAGGTCGCTTTCATGCCTACGAGGGTTACTCGTACCAAGCGATCACGCTGCCGGTCCGGGTCATGAAAGCGCTCGGCGCCAATTTGCTGATCGTCTCCAACGCGTGTGGCGGGCTTAATCCGCTGTTCACCGCCGGCGATGTGATGGTGATCGAGGATCACATTAATCTCATGGGTGGCAATCCACTTGTGGGTGTCAACGACGATCGCCTCGGGCCGCGGTTCCCCGATATGAGCCGTCCGTACGATCCCGAGTTGATCGAGCGAGCCATGGCCGTCGCACGGCGCGAGAATTTCCCTTGCCAGCGTGGTGTCTTCTCAGCGGTGCTTGGGCCGAATCTCGAGACCCGCGCCGAGTATCGCTTCCTGCGGCTCATCGGCGCCGACGCGATCGGCATGTCGACCATTCCCGAGTGTCTCGTGGCGGTTCACTCGAGCATGCGCGTCTTGGGCCTCTCGGCGATCACCGACATGTGCTTGCCCGATGCTCTCGAAGCGGCCGAGATGTCGTCGATTCTGAAGCACGCGGCCGAAGCCGAACCGAAGATGCGTAAGATTGTGTTGGGCGTCTTGGCCGAGGAACGCGCGAAGCTTTCGTAGTTATGAGCGACACACCTCTCCGCATCGGGACCCGTAATAGTCCGCTCGCACGTTGGCAGGCCGAATGGGTCGCCGCGCAGCTGGGCAAGCTCGGCGTGGCTGTCGAGTTGGTGCCGATCTCGACGCGTGGCGATCGGCAGCAAGTCGGCCCCATCGCGGCGATCGGCGGTGGCGAGGGGGTATTTACCAAAGAGCTGCAGCGCTCGTTGCTGGCCGGCGAGATCGATCTGGCCGTGCATAGCTTGAAGGACCTGCCGACGGCGAGTGTCGACGGCTTGGCGTTGCTCGCCGTGCCCGAACGAGGGCCGATCGGCGATGTCGTCATTTGTCGCGCGGCTGCGTCGTTCGCCACGCTACCGCAGGGCGCCACGATCGGCACCGGCAGCTTGCGACGCCGGACTCATTTGTGGCACGTTCGACCCGACCTGAAAATGGTCGACATTCGCGGCAACGTCGACACCCGTCTCCGCAAGCTGCGCGAGGGCGAGTACGACGCGCTCGTGTTGGCCGAAGCCGGTCTGCATCGGCTGGAACTCAGCGAACACGTGACCGAAGTGCTGCCGCGATCGCTGATTCTGCCCGCCGTGGGTCAAGGGGCGCTCGGCATCGAAGGTCGAGCCAATGACCCGCGCACGCAACAAGCCGTCGCCCCACTCGATCACGCCGCAACGCATGCCGCTGTGGTCGCCGAGCGGACGATGCTGCTCACGGTGCGCGGCGGATGTCTGGCGCCGGTCGGCGCTTGGGGCCGTGTCGACGATCAAGGTCAGCTCACACTCTCGGCAGTTGTGCTCAGCGGCGATGGTCAAACGAAAGTCTCGGCCGAAGCGAGCGCGACTCCCGCCGAAGCCGCGGCCCTGGGCGCACAAGTTGCTCAGTCGTTGATCGCCCAAGGGGCGCAAGAACTGATTCAAGCTTGCCGCGCTTAGTAACTCCAGATTTTTCATCACGGCACACTCCTGTTCGACGGGACGATTACGCTCATGGTTGAGATCAACATTCGTTATTTGGGCGGACTGCGGTGCGAGGCGACTCACGGCCCCTCGGGCAACAAGCTGATCACCGACGCGCCGGTCGACAATCACGGCCGAGGCGAGTCGTTCTCGCCCACCGATCTCGTGGCCACGGCGCTCGGCACCTGCATGCTCACCGTGATGGGCATCGTCGCCGAGCGCAATCAGCTCGACCTCTCGGGCACGACAGTTAAAGTCACCAAGGAAATGGTCACCACTCCGCTGCGGCGGATCGGTCGCCTGACCGTGACCATTCATGTGCCCCACGACTTGTCCGACGACGACCGGAAGAAACTTGAGCACGCCGCACACACCTGCCCGGTCCACAAGAGTCTGCTCGGCGACATCGAAACGCCGGTTGTGTTTCGTTTTGGCCCATAGAGCACGCACAGAACGCACACACGCTCAATCGCGAGCGGTCGAAAAGCTCTTGCCGGGCGGGAAGAGCGGGAACATACTGAAGTTCCTGCCCCGAGCGATGCTCGCCCCCCGTTCCCGCCTCGCGATCTTGCCATGCGAATTGCTTTTCTGCTTGTTCTGGTCGTGTGTTGTGTCCGCGTGCAGGCTGCCGAGCCGCCGCTGCCCGAGAAGATCGAGTTCAATCGCGACGTGCGACCGATTCTGTCGGACAACTGCTTCTTCTGTCACGGCAACGATCCGCATCAACGCAAGGCCGACTTGCGACTCGATCTCCGCGACGACGCCGTGGCCAAGCAAGCGATCACGCCCGGCAAGCCCGACGCGAGCTCGTTGGTGGCGCGAATCTTAAGCACGGACAAAGACGAGCTCATGCCACCGCCGGCATCGCGCAAGCAACTGACGCCGCGGCAGAAAGAGATTCTCAAGCAATGGGTCGCCGAAGGGGCAGGTTACGAGAAGCATTGGTCGTTTGAGCCGCCGCGACGCGCTGCGTTGCCGATGGTCAAGACGCCGAGTTGGGTTCGCAATCCGATCGATGCGTTCGTGCTGGCCGAGTTGGAACGTGCCGGACTGCAACCCGCCCCGGAAGCCGATCGCCGCACGCTGGCTCGCCGCTTGTCGCTCGATCTGACTGGCTTGCCGCCGACGCCCGCCGAAGTCGAGGCGTTTGTGAATGACAAGTCGCCCGAGGCGTATGAAAGTCTCGTGGCACGCTGGATGAAGACATCGCAATGGGGCGAGCATCGTGGTCGTTACTGGCTTGATGCGGCCCGCTATGGCGATACGCACGGCATTCATCACGATGCCTATCGCGAGATCTGGCCGTATCGCGATTGGGTCATCGCCGCGTTCAACCGCAATCAACGCTTTGACGAGTTCACCGTCGAACAGATCGCCGGTGACTTACTGCCGAATCCGACTCGCGAGCAACTGATCGCGACGGGCTTTCATCGCTGCAACATCACCACGGCCGAGGGTGGCACGATTGCCGATGAGAATCTGGCGATGTACGCCAACGATCGCGTCACGACCACCTCGTGGGTCTGGCTCGGACTGACGGCCAACTGCGCCGCCTGCCACGATCACAAGTTCGATCCGATCACGCAGCGCGACTTCTACTCGATGGCCGCGTACTTCCGCAACACAACGCAAGGCGCGATGGACGGCAACGTCAAAGACACGAAGCCGGTCATTTATCTTCCCCCGGCCGCCGATGAAAAACGCTTTACCGAGTTGCCGAAGTTGATTGCCGATGCCACAACGGCGCTCACTGCGCGACGCCGCGAGGCACTCAAGGCTGCCGATGCTTGGGCAAGCAGCGTGAAGCCCAGTGAACTCGGCATCACGGCCAAGCCGCTGGCCGAAACTGAGCAGAAACAGCTCGATAACTCGCGAGCGTTCTCGGTTGCCGCGCGGATCAAAGCTTCGGCATCTCTGAAGGACGGCACCCTCGCCACGGGCGGCGATGGTTGGGAACTCGTCGTGCAAGGCAAGAAGTTCGCGCTCCGCGTGGCGTCGCCCGATGGGAAAACGAACTCGCTCGTGATCTCGCGGCGCGATATTCTCGCTCCCGGCAAGACCCAGCATCTGCTCGCTACGCACGATCCCAAGCGGGGCTTGCGGCTGTATGTCGATGGTCTCGAAACCGAGTCCGATCGCAAAGAAAAACAGCCGCCAGCGAAGGGTGCTGCCGACGGGATCGACGTGCAAGACGTGCGAGTCTACGCCGTCGCGATCACGAAGGGGGACGCGCGATCGCTCAGCGACGAGCCGGCGTTGCTGACGGCTCTCGGTGTCGAACCGGCCAAGCGTGCTGCCACACAGAAAAACTCGCTCATCGACTTTTACTTCCGCAGTGTCGACGAGCCGGCGCGGGAGTTGGCCGTGCAGATCGATGAGCTCACGAACGAAGAGACGGCGATTCGCGGTCGATCGATCGTGACCCATGTGCAAGAAGAAAAGCCCGGCGAGGCGATGGCCAACGTGCTGATGCGCGGCGCGTATGACAAGGTGGGCGAGAAGGTGACGCCCGCCAGTTTCAGTTCGCTGCATGCGATGCCGACCGATGCTCCCAAGAACCGTCTGGGTCTCGCCCGGTGGTTGGTGGCGGACGAGAATCCGTTGATGGCCCGGGTGACGGTCAACCGCTTCTGGCAAGAGCTGTTCGGCACCGGCCTCGTGCGGACCGCCGAGGATTTCGGCTCGCAAGGCGAACGACCCGTTAATCAAGCGTTGCTCGATTGGCTCGCGGTCGAGTTCCGCGAGTCGGGTTGGGATGTGAAGAAGCTGTTCACGCTGATGGTCACCTCGGCCACCTACCGACAAGCCAGCCTCACGACGCCCGAGAAGCTGGCGCGTGATCCGCAGAATCGCCTCCTGTCGCGCGGGCCGCGTTTCCGCATGGATGCCGAGATGATTCGCGATTATGCCTTGGCCGTGAGTGGTTCGCTGTCGCTCAAGATGGGCGGGCCGGGTACCAAACCGTATCAGCCGAGCAACATTTGGGAAGTCGTCGGATTGCACGGCGCTCGCTACACACAAGACCATGGCGAGAATCTCTATCGCCGCACGATCTACAACTTCTGGAAGCGACAGTCGCCGTCGCCGAACATGGAAGTCTTCAACGCGCCAACCCGCGAGGTCTGCACGGTCCGTCGCGAACGGACGAACACGCCGCTGCAAGCGCTCGTGACGTTGAACGATCCGCAGTTTGTCGAGGCGGCGCGACGCTTGGCCGAAGCGGTGCTCAAAGAACACGCCGACTCGACCGGCGCGATCGACACCATCGCACGGCGCGTGTTGTTGCGGCCGCTGGGTAGCGACGAGACCAAGATCGTCGCCCAAACCGCGACCGCGCTCGAAGCCGAATTCACCACCCATCCCGAGCGTGCCCAAGCGTTGCTCAAGGTGGGCGAAAGCAAAGTCGACGAAACTTTGCCCGCGCCGCGGCTGGCGTCACTGACCATGGTCGCCAGTCAATTGCTCAATCTCGACGAAGCCCTGAACAAATAAGCGAACGCCGTCATGCATAACTGCAACTCGCATCTGTTTGCCAACTTGCCGCACGCGGCCCGTTTGGCGCTCACCCGGCGTCAACTCTTCGGCTGGGGTGGCAGCGTCGTCGGTGCCGCGGCCTTGAGCACGCTGCTCGGCGAGAGTGCGTCGCGCGCCGTGGCCAACGAGAGCCAGCCGTCGTTGCCCCATTTCGCGGCCAAGGCCAAGAACATCATCTATCTGCACATGGTTGGTGGCCCGTCGCAGATCGACACGTACGACTACAAGCCGAAGATGGTCGAGATGTACGACAAGGACTTGCCCGACAGCGTTCGGCAAGGGCAACGTCTCACCGGCATGACGAGCGGCCAAGCACGCTTTCCCGTGGCCCCCTCGAAGTTCAAGTTCACTCAGGCGGGCAAGTGCGGGTTGTGGATGAACACCGAGTTGCTTCCCTACACCGCCAAGTCGGTCGACGACATCGCGTTCATCCGTTCGCTGAACACCGAAGCGATCAACCACGAGCCGGCGATCACGGCGATTCAGACCGGTTCGCAAGTCGCGGGCCGCGCGTGCATCGGCTCGTGGCTCAGCTACGGACTTGGCTCGGAGAACAAGAACCTGCCGTCGTTCGTCGTGCTGATTGCCACGCCGAGCAAGGGTGGCGGCGTGCAAGCGATCTCGGGCAAGTTGTGGTCCAGCGGCTTCTTGCCGGGTGAACATGCCGGCGTGAGTTTTCGCAGCTCGGGCGATCCGATTCTCTACATCAACAATCCCGACGGCGTCACGCCCGACATGCGCCGCCGGCAGCTCGATGGCCTGAACCAGCTCAATCAACTGGCGTATCAGAAGCTGGGCGATCCCGACACGCAAACGCGGATCCAGCAGTACGAGATGGCGTTTCGCATGCAGGTCAGCGTTCCCGACCTGACCGATATCAGCAAGGAACCCAAGCACACGTTCGACTTGTATGGCGAAGAGGCGCGGAAGCCCGGCAGCTTTGCGAACAGTGTGCTGATGGCTCGCCGCCTGACCGAGCGTGGCGTGCGATTTGTGCAGATCTATCACAACGGTTGGGATCAACACGGCGACGTCGGCGGCAAACTGCCGGCGCAATGTCTCGACATCGATCAAGCCACCCATGCGTTGATCGAGGATCTGAAACAACGCGGTTTGTTCGACGAGACATTGATCGTCTGGGGTGGCGAGTTCGGTCGGACGATTTACTCACAAGGTGGTCTGAGCAAGACGAACTACGGCCGCGATCATCACCCGCGTTGCTTCACGATGTGGCTCGCCGGCGGCGGCGTGAAGGGTGGCACGGTCTACGGCGAGACCGACGACTTCAGCTACAACGTGGTCAAAGACCCGGTCCACATCCGTGATCTGCACGCCACGGTGCTGCACCTATTGGGCATCGATCACGAACGATTTACGTACAAGGCCCAGGGTTTGGACTTCCGGCTCACCGGTGTCGAGCCCGCTCAAGTGGTGAAGAGTATCTTGGTGTAACGCATCAAGCCGGGACGGGTGGTCACGGTGTCGATGGACGATCCGCTGAAACGGAGCTCAAGCGTTTTGAGCAAGTTCAATGATCGGTTCTCGACCTCTGAAGCAGCGCAGCAATCACGAGATATTGGTTCGACCGAACTTCGTGACTTGCGGCAAGCACGAATAGTATGCTCCGCCGAGAATTAAGAAGTCGACGTATCGCCAAATGATGGGCCGATGAAGGGCAAACACGTAATGACAAAACCAATCGATTAATTGCGACCCGCCGAAGCATGGTGCCTCGACACTATATTGCAATAAGGTCGTTTGCATCGCACCGCCAGGATTGCCCTGCGTTTCGCAGTACGTGCTCCACTGGAACCATCCGATCACCACTGCGGTGTGACAAACTAGGATGCTCCAGCGGAGTCGTCGCATTGACGCAACTCGTTCAACTGAAAGCGGATTTTTCAGTCGCCAAATTGCGAGCAGGGACAGTACTGCAAACAGGAAGACCCACCCACACGCCAGAATCACGAGCGGATGACTAAAGTCATTGGATCCGCCAATGACGCAAATGAGAAGGCCACCACTCAAGAGTGAGTTGATCAGCACGAACAGTGATGAACGCCTGGAGTTCATTTTGCATCAAAATAGATCACTTTCTCCGCTGAAGCAAGCTCGCTGCTAGCCCCGAGGGCCACACGGCCCCCTCTCTCATCGCCACGACCATGTCAAGTCGCTTTCGTGGGCCGGGACGTCCGGCGGGTAGCCCGGGTGCGGGGCATTTGGTATTCTGACCCGGTCCGATTCGCGCGTCCTCGTCGCAAGTCTTTTCATCGTCACGGAAGGTGCATGGCATGTCGTCTCCGCTGCGATCGCTGATCGCCACCGGCACGAAGCTCTGGCTCGATTCGATTGATCCGGCGCTCGTGGCGAGCAATCGCGCCTTGGGAGCCACCGGCGCGACCAGCAACCCGATCATCATCGCGGATTTGCTCAAGACCGGCCGGTTCGATAGCGAGATTGGCAAGCTGCTCGCCCAAGGTCTGAGCGACGAGCAAATCGCCTGGCAACTGACCGACCAGCTCGTGCGTCAGGCGCAAGCCGTGTTTCTGCCCGTGTGGCAGTCGACGCAAGGGAATGACGGTTACGTCAGCTTCGAGCTCGATCCGCTGCTCGAAGACCCGCAGCTCAATCTGCCGCATGCCGAGCGTGTG
>JAEUIL010000836.1 GCA_016794255.1 Planctomycetaceae bacterium
CATGGTAGTCGATCCGCCGGGGCGTTGCATCAAGCCGAGGCGCACGGAGTGATATCGATTTGTGACGTGTGCCATGTCCACGTCTGCGTGGACATGCTTTTTCACCGGGAAACATGCCCACGCAGACGTGGACATGGCACACTTAACCAAACGGCAGCCCGACACGGCGAGATTGGGTCAGGGCATCAACGTGCGAAACCACGTTTATAGCTTCACGCCCGGCAGCTTCGCGGCTTGTTTGACCCAGGCGACAAACTGCGACTCGTCGAATTCGCCTTCACGAATGTCGAGATACCGTACCTCGGACTGTTTGGAAGTGCCCGGCGGCAGGGGACGCAATGAGGTGCCGCGAAAGAACGACACCTTGATGTACTTCGCGAAGCAATGAAAGCCGAGGAACCAACCCTGGCCCTCGAAGCCATAGAAGGGCGTGTTCCATTTCACGGCTTTGTACACGCCCGGCACGGCGCGTTCGATCGCCGCATCGAGGCGTTCGCCCAACTCGCGCTTCCACTCGGGCATGGCCGCAATGTACGCCTGCACCGGTTCAGCGCCGTAACCCTTGGCAATCTGTGGATTGCCGCCGGATAAGAGCTTTGGCTTCTGCGACGATTTCGCGGCAGACGGCGACTGGGACGACTTTGTCGACTTCTTGGAAACCTTGCGAGCCATGACCGTAACTCCTGAGGCAGGCACAGCACGACGTGCGCAACCGACACGTTGGGCACGCGTCTCGCGTGCCTTAAGTTACCATGGCGGTTGACTTCGTCCTTCGAGCAACTGCCGAGGGACTATACCAACCGAGAGGCGATTCGACATGGTTGCGCTAGGCACGCCGGACGCGTGCCCAACGACAGTCCCTTACGCCGGCAACAACGCCGCAAGGTCCGGATGCGGACGGGGAATCACGTCGGCCATGATCAGCTTGCCGCCGAGACGCTCGACCGTCGACTTGCCCGAGGCGATCGCGGCTTGCACCGCAGCGACATCGCCACGCACCATAATCGTCACATAGGCGGCGCCGATCTTCTCTTTGCCGACCAGCGTCACCGAGGCGCTCTTGAGCATCTCGTCAGTGGCGTGCAAAGCGGCGACCAAACCTTGAGTTTCCAACAAACCAATCGCATCTGAACTCGACATGGGTTTCTCCCGAGGAACACGGGCGTCGAACACGCCCAACAGTGGACTAAAAGCAGGTTTCGACTTGGCCAGCTTGATCACTTCGTCGCGCGGCCGAGGCATGACGGAAAAGAACGCAGTGGTGCCCAGCGATCGGGCCAACTCGGCGCCTTGTTCAGCAGCTTCACGCACCGCGGCGGCTGTGCCGACCAGCTTGATGCATTGTTGCGCGCCATCGGTGCTTTCGATCCCGATGATCGAGATGCCCGCGGCTTTGGCACAACGGTCGGCCACCACGAACGATGGACACAGGTTGCCGATTTCGAGTAGTGCGAGGGAATCCATAATGGGTGGACCAATGACGAATGACGAAATGTAAATGACGAAGAAAGTACGAATGACGAATGATGGAAGCTCTGCTCGTTACCTCATCGAAGCCGATTCGACATTCGAGCTTCGACATTCTTTCGTCATTCGAACTTTGACATTCGTCATTGTGACCTATTTCACGCCTTGTTTCTTCAACTCCGCCAACACGCTCTGCACAATATCGGACACGAGCTTCGGATCCGCCGGTGTCGCGCCGACCGGGCAACCGCCGACCGGTTCGCCGGTAAAGCCCTCGGCCGCAAGCATGCATTGCAGCTTCCTGGCAATCGTGGTGAGCTCGACACGTTGATCGTCGGAGAGCGGCTGACGTCCCACACCCGGGTTGATGCCCCGCAACGACAACGCAGCGCGGAACCCCTCGGGGAAGTCGAACGAATACAACATCGCGTCGAACAAATCGACCAGGTTGTATTGCAGCTCGCGCGCCTCATCGAGTTTGCCGGCCAGCGTCAGATCGTAGAGCTTACGCGTGATCTCGGGCACCACGCCGCTGGTGGCATTCGTGCCGCCGTCGCAACCGATCAACATCATCGGCATGAGCGCGGCGTCCCAACCGGTCATGAAGCTAAAGTCGGGCCGATTCGGTCGCACCGCTTTGATCATGCGAATCATGTGCGGCAGGTCGCCCGAGCTGTCTTTGATCGCGACGATCTTCTCGCACTCGTCGGCCAATCGCTGCACCGTCGGCACATCGATCGGCGAGGCGAACATCGGAATGTTATAGAGCGTCACGTCGATCGGCGTGTGATCGCCGATCTCTTTGAAGTACGCATACACGCTGCGCGGGCTGAGCTTGTAGTAAAACGGCGACACGATCGCCACGGCCCGTACGCCCAGCGAGTGATAATACTCGCAGGCCGCGATGGTTTCTTTGACGTTCGCTTCTGCCGCACCGGCCAAGATCGGCACTCGGCCGCGCGTCTGGTCCGCCATGATCGCCACGATCCGCCGCCGCTCCTCGGGCGTGAACCGTGTGAACTCGCCGGTCGAGCCGTTCGGATACAGGCCATGCACGCCGTGATCGATCAGCCAGTCGACATAGCGTCGCAGCTCGGCCTCGTGAATCATGCCCCGGCCATCGAGCGGCACAATGTTCGGAGTAAAAATGCCTCGCAGGCGGTTGGCGGCGGTCAAAGTCATCGCAGAGTCACCAGAAATCTTAAGTGGAATTCTCATGCTAGCATGCCAGCGGTTCGCAGGCTAGCTAGGCGTTAAAGTCATCGCAGATATCCCGGTCTGAACCTGGGCCGATTCCCAGCAGCCGAGTTACTTAAGAATGGGCTGTCTGCGCGCGACTTTAAGGGTGTTCAACTCTACGCTGCGATGACGTGTTGTAAAA
>JAEUIL010000100.1 GCA_016794255.1 Planctomycetaceae bacterium
ACTCGTGGCTCGCGAACGGGTCGACGGCGAATTGAAGCCCGTGGCTCGCATGCCGCTCAAGGTGCGTCATGAGCCGTTTAGCATTTACGTCAGCTACCTCGAGCCGGTCAAGGCCAAGGGCCAAGAGTGCATCTACATCGCGGGCCGCAACAACGGCAAGATGTGGGCTCACACGACCGGTATCAAGCACCGGTTGCTCGGCACCTTGTCGCTGGACCCGCTCGGCTCGATCGCGATGAACGGCAACCGTCATCCGGTCACCGAGGCTGGCATTCGCCGCCTAGTGGAACGCATGATCATGGTTGGCGAGCGTGAGATTAACCAAAAGGACTGCGTGATTTCGCTGCTGCCGGACATGGAGATCAGCGGTCAAAAGTGCCAAGGGGTGCAGATCACCCACGACTCGCGGCACCCGGACTTCATGTATCACAAGGTCCGCATTTATGTCGACCCGGTGCTGCAATTCCCGGTGCGGTTCGAGTCCTATGATTGGCCTGCGACCGCGGGCGGAGAAGCGCCGTTGCTCGAGGAATACACCTACACCGAGTTGAAGTTCAACAACGGCTTCACCGATCTCGACTTCAGCATCGAGAACCCGGCGTACGCGTTCGGCCGCTAAGTCCCGACGGTACGAGCAATAAAAAACACGCCCTGGAACGCGCTTATCACGGCGTTCCAGGGCGTGCGTGTTTACTGACTGGCGAGCGAACTGCAACTACTTGCCGAAGCAGTAGAGGAACTCCTGACGCGATCCGCCCGAGCCCGTTGCCACGCGCAGGAACAACTGATTGCCGCTCACCGCGGGGCTGGCCATCGATTCGTCGCCGAGTTGGTTCTCGGCCACGATCTCGCACTTCTGCGGATTCGGCTTGAAGACATAGTGCGTGCCGCGCTCGTTGGCCCAATAGATGTGACCGCCGGCAAGCACGGGCGACGCGCTAACCGGCCCCTGCAAACGTTCGCGCCACATCTCGGTGCCGTCGCTACCCTTGTAGCAGTACAGCACGCCGTTGTCGGTCAAAGCGTAGAGATACCCTTGATAGGCGAGCATCGATTGCTCGTAGCACTTCGATTGGTTTTTCCAGAGCACTTCACCTGTGGCCCGCACGGCAACCGTTTCGCCCTTGGGAAACCCGCCGCTGGCAAAGATGATGTCGCCATCCCAAACCGTCGTGCCACAAGTCGCCCGGGTCGTGCCATCCGCGGCCCACAACGGCTTGCCGCTGGCGGGCTCGTAGCACGCAACTTTGTCCATGCCCGATAGCGTGAGCAATTCGCGATTGCCGATCACGTTGATCGACGGTGTCGAGAACGTGATGTTTTCCGGCCGCGGGGTGCGCCATACTTGCGCGCCGGTCTTCCGGTTCAAGGCGGTGATGTGGCTCTCGCCATCGAACTCGGCCGCAATGATGATCGTGTTGCGATACACAACCGGCGACGGAGCATAGCCATACTCAAACCGCGAGGGCTGAAACCGACCGAGCGACTTGTCCCAGACGATTTTCCCCTCGCGATTGAGCGCCACGACCTGCAGCTTGTCGTGATGGTGGAACGACACGAACAACAGATCGCCATCGCAGGCGACGGTCGGCGTGGCATGCGTATTCTTGTTGTGAGTCTCGGGAAAGCCACCTTGGCTGATCTGCGTGATCCACAGTTGCTTGCCCGAGTTGCGATCAAGCGCCAGGACCGACTGCGTTTGCTTCGATTCATCCGCTGTGGTCAGGAAGATCTGGTCCCCCACGATCGTCGGCGACGAGTGACCGCGGCCCGGCACGGGTGCTTTCCACGTCACGTTCTCGGTGTCGCTGAACTTGGTCGGAGGCGTCGACTTCGGATGGGCGATGCCGTTACGCAGCGGGCCACGCCACCAGGGCCAATCGGTCTCGGCCTTGAGCTTCGGAAAAGCCGCGAGTCCGGGGCCGGTTTGAGCCTGAGCCGGAGCGATTACGGCCATCAAGCAGCCAATCAACGTTAAGACATACCCAGACAACTTCATGAGTTCTGTTCCTCGGAATTCAGGTAGGTGGGTGCCGAGCTTGGAGGGCTCGGTCATTCGATTCGGCAGCGGCGCGTCGAATGGGTCGAGTCGCCGCGCAATGGTAGGAAGCAATTCGTGAGCGGGAGGTGCCTAAAGATTACCCACTCGGCCCAGGCTTGCGAAGTGAAAACGCCCTAGTTTGTGACGAGAAACGGTGCTCACCTGCGCTGCACAGCAGCGGCGTGAGGGTCACCTTGTCGACGAACTGCTTCGCGGCGCGGACTTCAATGACTGCTGCAAGCCGCCTGCTGTTCGTCTTCCACAACGGGACGAACGTGCGAGCGGAGCGTCAACCGCGTTAGCTCGGGACGGCAGTTCCAGCGAATCAGCGTGTCGCCCGAGAGACCGCGGCTGACGTGCATTAACGTGGGGGACTCGAAATAAGTTCCCGACGCGTACCGCACGCCGAACTTGCTCGGACAGACAATCGGCCCCACGAGCGGCAAGCGAATTTGTCCGCCGTGAGTATGCCCGGCGAGCATCAAATCAAACCCATGTTCGCGAGCCCAAGGGAATTGATCGGGAGAATGAGCCACACAGATCCGCACGGGTCGCGCACCGTCGTCACTTGTCGACTCCGTCGCGGGACAATCACGCGGGTCTGCCGCCGGTCGAATCCAAGGCAATTCGTTACCGGCCAACAGCAGCGTTTGACCGTTGATCTCGAGCGCGTGCCAACGCCCGCCGAGATCGACGAGCCCCACCGCGGTGAGTTCCTGCCGCGTGATGCGATAGTCGATGCGCGTGTCGTGATTGCCCAGCACGAAGTACACGCCGTGACGAGCCCGCAGTGGACCGCAAATCTCGGCGAGCCACGGGATGCATTCGGGCTCTTCGACAATGTCGCCGGTGATGACGATCAGATCGGCATCCAATTCGAGCGTGAGCCGAATCACTTCGTGATACCAGCCGGCGGCAATATCGCCGGTGAAGTGCAAGTCCGACAAATGCGCGATCGTCAAGCCATCGAGTTCGGCCGGCAGATGCTTGAGCGCGAGCGACTTCTCGGTCACGTCCAGATGCAGGAACTCGTTACCGGGCAGCGACGCAAGCAATCGATTCTTCAGCGAATGATGCGTCACTTGGCCATGCGTGGAAAGATCGTGCCGCACGACCGCGTGATGATCGGTGACTTGCGCCTGCTGATGTCGCAACGCCCAAACCAGCCACGGCGGCAAAGCCACGAGGGCGATAAGGGCACAAAAGCCGACGTAGAACACCACGCCCCAGGGGATCGTCGACCAATCGGTGCGGCCAACCAGCGACAGGTCATAGTAGCGGCTCGCGACGAGCAAGCCCACCGGGGCCAATACAGCGATAAACCGCATCGGCCAGCAGATCGCTTCCAGGATTCGTCGCGGTACATTACGCGCCTGCAGGTGATTCACCGCGACGATCCACAGCGCGGCGTGTCCCATTGCGGCGACAGCGTAGATCGCGAGGTCAACGGCCGGCATGGAGACCCGTCCTACTACAGGGCCCACGCACTACGAAGCGCGTGCGGTGGCGTGGAACTCTTGAGCCACCATCTCGACGGTGCTCAGCAACTGATCGAGGCGGAACGGCTTGTAAAGCACGTGCTTCAAACCGGCCTGCCGCGCCTTGACGATCGAATGGCCGGGGTCGTAGCCGTAGCCCGTCATGAGCACCAGCGGAATCTGCTCGTGCTCTTGCTTGAGTGCCATGTACAGATCGTAGCCGCCCATGTCGGGCAGCCGAATGTCGGCGATGATCACCTGATAACAGTCGCCGCACTGGAAATTGCGGACCATCTTCAGACACTCGCCGCCGTCATGAGCCGTTTCGACGATGCAACCGAAGCGTTCGAGCAGGTTGTGAGCGGCGACCCGCACGGCGTCGTCGGCATCGACCACGAGCACGTTCAAACCGCGGATCGTCGGCGGAGCTTCGACCAAGCTCGACGGACGGGCCTCGGCCGGGGCCATTTGCTGACCGACCTTTTGAATCACCTGCTTGATGTCACGGGCGTTGCGCAAGATCCGCTGCAACCGCTCGACCACGTCGGGACTGTGACCGATGTAGCTCTCCATGACGTTCACGGCGTCGATCAGAATGTCATCGACCGGCAACGCAACGGCGCTGTGGATCGCCTCGACGCTCTCGACCGCGGCGTTGACTTTCTCGACGCTGAGCAGCTCGAGCGTGTTGAGCGCCGCAGCGACGTTGCGGCTAAAAATCTCGAGAAACTGACGATCTTGTTCGGTAAAAGCGCGTGGTCGGGGACTCTCGACATTGAACGTGCCGATGGTCTCGTCGTGCAAGACCAGCGGCACGGTCAATGAACTCTTGGCGCCGCGACACCCTTCGAGATAGAGCGGGTCCTGCGTCGTGTCGTCGCACAGGTAGCTCTTGCCTGTGGCAGCGACATAGCCCGTGACGCCGTTTCCCTCGGTCACGCGATACAGCTTCCGCTCGACCGCCTCGGGCTCCATGCCCACAGCCAAGAGCGGCATCAGCCGGTTGGTCTTCTTGTCGAGCAAGCGGATCTCGACGACGTCGAAGTTCAGCAGATGCTCGGTGTAGTGCAGAATGTTTGACTTGAGCAACTCGATCCGTTCTTCGACCGTCATCTGGAACAACTCGTCGGTTGTCAGATTGGCCAAGTCCGCGCCCGCCTTGTGGATCGCGGCGAGTTTTTGATGTTGCAGCTCTTCGTCGGTCACGTCGTGGATGGTGACGATCAGATTCTCGGGCGGGCCGGAACCTTCGATAACCGGGGCGGCGTGAATCCGAAAGAAGCGGTTGGCCGGGCAGCGAAGCGTGGTGGTGCTGGGACTGCCCGTCGCGAGCGCCGTGCTGAAGGGGCCAAAGTCAGGGCCCAAGATCTCGGGGTTGCCCAGCAGCGTGTAGAAATGCTGGCCGACGATGTCTTGCTGGCCAGTCCATTCTTGCAGCTTGGCGTTGCCCCAGAGGATCGTGTTGTGGGCGTCGATCAGTGCCACGCCGTCGGGCATGCTCTGCAGGATGAGCTCGTTTTGCAGCAGCCGCGCGACCCCGCGCAGGTGATCGGCATGTTGGGCACTGACGTAGACGCCGGCGAAGTCTTCGCGGCAGAGTTTGAGAAAGGCCCGAATCGGATTTTGGACCACCTCAATGTCGAAACGATCAGCCATCCGCGACAACTCGGGGTCGTCGCCTTCATTTTGGCCGCAGAGATGCAGGATCTTCGGTTTCGGGGACAAGCGGGCCCACTCCACTAGCTTCGCTTGGTGCAGTCTACGCCAATTATAGGACCGATTCCCCGGGGGAACAACCGGAGCTATGCTTGCGTCCTGATCCGTGATCGGCTGGCCCTTCGTGATAAGATCACTCGCCTCAACCTGGTTTTCCTAATGCTTACAACCACTACGTTCACGCGTCGAGGCACTGGTCTGATGCGTACAACCGCTAGCGTCTGACAGAATCCAATCGCATTGAAATCGCTGGGGAAACCTGGACGATTTCAGAAGCACGCTAGCTTTCCGCGGGCGCTGGATGGCCGTCGTCCGAAGCCCTGCTCCGAGGTGGTTCCAACAGGATCGTGGTTTATGTGGCGCTCATTTTTCGTCGCGATCGGCATCTGCCTGGTTATTTTGGGGGTCGAGTCGCTGCTGCTCGATCGGGTCATCTTGAACTTGGCCGAGAAGTCGAATTCAGCACCAGGTCTTTTTAACGCGCCGATGAAGCAGCGCGAGATCGTGCCGCGCGATTGGGCTCCTTGGAGCTTTCTCACCAGCGGCGCTGTGATGATCTTGTACAGCGGCACACTGCGGAAGGCAGACGGGAAATAATTCAGCTGCGAACTGCCAGATCGTACACGTCTCAAATACGATTCCTTTGGGCACATAGGAATCACACACAAATCGGGCTTGAATGACAAGTAGTTGTCATTTCCATTGCCGATTGCTTTGTGTACACTCATTCAAGGTTGCAGGTCTCCTCAACGGGCAAGGGGTTACAAATGAGGTTGGCAATCATCGAGCCATCACGGGCTTTTGGTGAAGCGCTGGCTAAGTCTCTAGCTGGAGCCCCGATAACTAGTGTTCAGCACTGTTCGTCCGTGGACGAGTTCTTGTCGGCCGAGGCGAGATTCGACCAAGACGTTGTTGCGGTGGTAGCTTCGGCAGTTCGTCATGTGAATGAATTGATGCAGATCGCGGCCAAGTCTTCCAAGTTGCAAGTTGCATTTGTCGATACACACATTACCGAAGATCGGTCCGCCTTCTGCCAAGCGAATGGTATCGAATACTTGAATCAAGATTGTCCCTTGACCGAGCTACGGTCGGCTTTAGTCCGCAAGTGCCTTGAGACATCATCGTCGGGAATTGATCAGGCAAAGCACCAGCCTTCTATCGCGACGGACAACAATATTGCAGCTGCACTTCAGTCTCCGCTACTCGCCGCACTCACGCCCCGTGAGTTACAAGTGCTGCGTCTCGTGGCCCAGGGATACAGCGTGCGCGAGTGTGCGGAACAATTAAGCATTAGCCACAGTACCGTGGACAATCACAAATCGCGCATGATGGCCAAGCTCAACATTCACAAGTCGATCGAACTGGTCTATTTCGCCATTCGCGTGGGACTCGTCAACATCGACGATCCTCTCGGTTAGACTCGAGCTTGGCAGCCGTTTGTCGAGCCGGTTCCGGAACTAGAATTGGGCTTGCTCGCTTCAGTGGCATAGAGCTGCCCCAAGGCGGTTAACGGCCGCTCCAAATCCTCGGGCATCGGCATGCTGTCGGCCCGCTCGGCCCATTGCCGGATCGTGGCGAACAACTTTGGACGCTCGAACGGCTTCGTGGCAAAATCGTCGCAACCAGCCGCGATGCACTTCTCGCGATCGCCCGACATCGCGTTGGCCGTGAGGGCGACGATCGGTCGGCGGTAACCGACCTGTCGCAACGCGGTTGCCGCGCCGTAACCGTCGAGCACCGGCATCTGCATGTCCATCAGAATCACGTCGAACGGCTCACCCGCCGTCTCGGCCTGAATCGCCGCGTCGACAGCCTTCTGACCGTTGTCGACCATCGTCAGTTGGGCACCAGCCTTGCCCAAGAAGTGTTGCAATAGCCGCTGGTTATCGAGCCCGTCTTCCGCGACCAGAATCCGATACTCGAGCCGTTCGGGCGGTTTCTTCGCCACCGTGGCGGATGCCGCACGCTCGCCGGGCTGCGAGACCGTGGGAATGCCCGTGATGTCGCCGGTCGGCAGGCGCACCGTGAAGGTCGTGCCGTGCCCGTATTCGCTAGCGACTTCGATCGAGCCTCCGAGCATGTCGGCCAAGCGCCGACAGAT